>NZ_JAUBQD010000005.1:0-165468 GCF_036701085.1 Microcoleus sp. Pol7_A1 | reverse complement strand
CTCTACCGAAACATAAACCTATTCATATTCACTCATTTATTTATTATACATCGCTGATGTTATTAAATTTTCATTCCTTACTATATCCTTCACCACCGAATGTTTGTGCATAGACTGTAACTCCTGGAAAACCAGGGCTTCCATATCCACACTTGGCATTAGCGATTCGACTACCTTCTAAGTAGTAATGCATTAATCCTTTGATAGTCATTCTCTCTCGCGAGGATGACCTGTCAAATTCCAGCCTCAATGTTCCCAGATAATCGCCCTGCCGAGGAGTAGCTGAAGCTTGCATATTAACTATTGATACCAATTGAGCAGGCAGTGCATCTACATCTTGCTCAAAACGATTTTGAAGAGGAACTGGAATCGTAACCGTTTGTTGTTCTTGCCAGTTTTTATTAAGCGAGCTAAGAAAATCCTTGGGAAAAGACCAATAGAAACTGCAAGTTTGAAGATCGACTACAACTAAAAATGTTGGATTTGGCTGGATTAACCAATAATTAAGAGTCGTTACTGCAATAGAAAATCGAATTGAATCGCCTTTGAGTTCAGACTCTTCTGTACCTTTGCATTGAACGTTAAATAACTTTCCAGTTGGGTACTCTCCTTGCATAAGCTCACAAATGAAATCAATCCCCATATCCCGATCTTGTGGAACAGGAATAACAATACAAAAATTAGTGAAAACTGAATTAAGAAGGTCAGCAGCACTTCCACCAATTCTCTGAGCGTCTGTACGTTTAGGTAAATTTATCATTACGGTAATGGAGCTTTTTTCACAATCTTAACTAAACCGCTATCTAAGGCGAAAGCAAATAGGAATACCAATACTTTAAGTAGAAGATGATTTTGTCTGTCTAACTTATAATTGTATCGCAGTTTCGGTATTATACTTAATATAATACAAGAATACCGCCACTTCACTCTTACTCTCATTACATCTCAACTGTGAAAAATATTATTGCCAACAAAACAACTGTATGGTAAACTAGAAGATTGTGAATATTAATCAAAAGTAAAGTAACAAGCCCGGAGAAATCAAAATGACACAGCAAACCCTGCACGGAACCAGCCGCAAAAGAAAAAGAACATCAGGTTTTCGGGCCAGAATGCGCACCGCAACCGGTCGATTGGTAATCAAAGCCCGCCGCAGCAAAGGTCGCCACCGCCTCGCAGTCTAGCACTGCATCAAGGTTGAGAGGCCTCAACGATCGCCCTACGCCATGTTGCCCGAGACAAACCGACTCAAGCACCGAAAAGACTTCAGCGCCGTCTACCGCAAGGGAATGCGCCGTAACTCCGCTCATTTCAGCTTAAGAGCTCTGCGCAAACCAAAAAGCGCCGAACTCGCCAAACCGACAGCCGAAAAATCCTTGCAGCCCACTCGTACAGGCATTTCTATCAGCCTGAAAGTCAGCAAACGCGCTGTAGTCCGCAATCGGATTAAACGCCAGATTCGGGCAGCTTTGCGACAACTATTGCCCCGATTAAAATTCGGGTGGGATTTAGTAATTGTCGTGCGTCCGATCGCACAAGAGTGCAATTATGCAGAAATTCTGCAAGAATTAGAGCAGTTGTTGGTAGAAGCCGAGGTACTAGATGGGAATTCGAGAGGAAGTATATTATGAAGGCGGCCCCGCGCCGGGAGACTTGATCATCAACTTACTCCTAGGGCTGACAGTCGTCGGCATCCCCCTCGCAGTAGGAGCAATTGTCCGGGCTCTGTGGCTGCGGTATCGGATCACGAGCCGCCGAGTGTCTGTAACTAGCGGTTGGATGGGGGGCGATCAGACAGACGTTATCTACTCAGATATAGTCAAAATCGTCACAGTACCTCGCGGTTTCGGGACTTACGGAGACATGGTGCTGACCATGAAAAATGGCAGTCGCTTGGAACTCAGGGCTATTCCGAAATTTCGAGCAATGTATGACTACATTAACGAAAAACTGCCCGCAGCAGCTCAAAAAGCAAACGCGGCCCAAGCTAAATAACCGAACCGCTTCGCCCTCAAATCAGGGTAAAGTCAGTGCGAGTATTGGCAAACTCATTACAACAAACCGCTAGCGGGCGGTCGATCGACGGGCCATGTCCTAAGATAGAGACAAAACCCTGAAAATTGAGGCGGCTCGCGTTAAGCGGGTAAAAATAGTTCTCAACAGCAAACATAGAGCAACTAAATTAACTCAAAGCGAATGGATTTTGGTATCTCGTTTCTCTCCAACAACCTAATGCTGCCGATCCTAGATTTTTTCTACGGGATCGTGCCAAGCTACGGTTTAGCGATCGTAGCACTGACGCTGGTGATTCGCTTTGCTCTTTATCCTCTCAACGCAGGCTCTCTTCGCAATATGCGGCGCATGAAAGTAGCGCAGCCGTTGATGAAAGAGCGAGTAGATCAAATTCAAAAACTCTATAAAGACAATCCTGCCAAACAGCAGGAGGAAATGAGCAAAGTATACAAAGAATTTGGCAATCCTCTAGCAGGATGCTTCCCGTTGGTGCTGCAAATGCCAGTGCTGTTTGCACTGTTTGCAACGCTCAGGGGTTCGCCGTTTTCTGACATAAATTACAGCGTCAACGTTCAAGTTTTGCCGAAAGAACAAATCGAAACTGTTCAACCGCAAGCTTTTGCTACACCGCCCCAAAATATTTACGTCACAGGTACTTTTCATGCTCCAGTTGTGGGCGTAATTCCAGGCGGCGACAAACTCGCAGTCGGCGACACAACCAAGATTAATTTTCAAACCCCAGAGGGCCAACCTCTCAAAGTGTTAGCGGCAGAAAATAAGAGCGAAATCGACTTTGAACCTGGCTGGAAAGTCATCAAAGGTGAAGAAGTGGTCAAGGTAGATGAACAGGGCAACATCACGGCATTAGCGCCCGGTGAAGCCACAGTTCAAGGCACAATCCCCGGATTGGCTAGTAACAAAGGATTTCTGTTTATTGAAGCTCTAGGCCGCGTTGGCGCGATCGACTCAGACGGTACAATCCACTGGGATATTTTGGTGATGATCCTGGGCTTCGGGATCAGTTTGTATATCAACCAAACTCTTTCGGGACAAGCACAAGGACCAAACGACAACCCCCAACAGGCTACAGTCAACAAACTGACGCCAGTCATATTTTCGGGGATGTTTTTGTTCTTCCCACTGCCGGCTGGCGTGTTGATGTATATGCTGATTGCTAACATCTTCCAGACAGTTCAGGCGTTTATTTTGTCGCGAGAACCGCTGCCTGAAAACCTGCAAAAAATAGTGGACGAAGCAGAGGCAAAAACCCAAAAAGAACAGGGATTAGATGCACTTCCCTTTGAGCCCAAGCGTTCTAAGAAAAAGGCTTGATTTTAACAATAATGAAAGACTCTCAAATGCAGCGCGGACAGCAATGGTTAGAAGAATTGTTACAACTGTCCGCCATTCCGTCAAAAGTTGTAGGCGAACAACAAAAAGATTGCTATTGGATGACAATCGATGACAGCAATCTGACAGCAGAACAAGTTGCAATTTTAGTCGGGCCTGACGGTAATGTAATAGATGCCATTCAGTACCTCTGCAACACGGTTCAGAATATAGGTCAGGAAGTAGAGGAGTCACTTCCTTATACAGTTGAACTCAATGGCTATCGCATCCGCCGCCAAGAGGAATTGCGATCGATGGCAGAGTACGCAGCCGACCAAGCGCGTTCGACGGGAGTTGAATTTGAACTCAAATCGCTGTCTTCGGCAGAACGCCGTCAAGTCCACAGCTTTTTGAGCGAATGTGAGGACATAGAAACTTACAGTCAAGGACAAGAACCAGATCGGCGTTTGGTAGTGCGGCTGCGCTGACAATAAAAAGAGAAAAAAGGAAAAAGGAAAAAGGAAAAAGCGAAAAATTAGCTATTCCTTTTGACTTTTGACTTTTGCATTGAGACAAGCATAATAAAACGGCGAGAAATTATTATGGAGACAATTTATATCCCTCATCTCCTCACAAAAACTGAGCGGAAAGAGGTCATTGATTTTGAAGAATTTATCCCCGATTTAGAAACTCTTACTCCGGTGCGGGGACGACTGCAAGTGACTCACCAAGGGAATTATCTTGAGGTGAAGGCGAAAGCAGAAACAATAGTTACTCTCACCTGCCACAGATGCTTGAAACAATACAATCACCGTTTGGCACTCAACTCATCTGAATTAATCTGGCTCGAAGAAACAGCAAATCAGACAGATTCAAGTTCAGCAGAAATAGAAGTTGCTTTAGAAGATTTGGTGGAAAATTTGTCGCCTGGTGGCTATTTCTCTCCGGGCGATTGGGTGTACGAGCAAATGTGTTTGGAACTGCCACACAAACAGCTATGCGATGCTCAATGTCCGGGAATAAGTTTAAACGATCCAGAGATAGAAAGCTCAGAAGCTGCATCAGACAGTCGCTGGGCGTCTCTGGCAGCACTTAAACGGCAATTGCCTTCGTCGGTTGACTAATAACTAATGACTATTTTTAGCGACGAGTTTGAACTGCTGCTGCGATCGCGCTACCCCCTAATTTACATTCCCACACGGGAAGAAGAGCGCGTAGAAGTGGCGATCGCCCAATGCGCCAAAAAACAAGGTTCTCGCGCCGTCTACATCTGGGATTTTGTGGACGGCTACCAAGGCAATCCCAACGATGCCGGTTTTGGCAAGCGCAACCCCCTGCAAGCTTTGGAATTTCTGGAAAAGTTGCCTGCATCCGCCCCTGCAATCTTAATTTTGCGGGATTTTCAGCGGTTTTTAGAAGATGTCTCGATTTCCCGCAAGCTGCGGAATTTGGCGAGACTCCTCAAATCTGTACCCAAAAATATTGTCATCGTATCTCCTATTGTTTCGATCCCGGAAGACCTCAGTGAAGTGATGACTGTTTTGGAGTTTCCCCTGCCTGCGGCGGCGGAAATCAAAATTGAGGTAGAAAGGCTATTAGGGGCTACCGGACAAGCCATTGAAGGGCGTTTGCTGGACGAAACAGTGCGCTCCTGTCAAGGGCTGTCTATCGAACGAATCCGCCGAGTTTTGGCAAAGGCGATCGCCACCAGAGGCGAACTCCATTCCGACGACGCGGAACTGATTTTAGAAGAAAAGCGCCAAACAATTCGCCAAACTCAAATTCTGGATTTTTACCCAGCCCGCGAAAATATTTCCGATATCGGCGGTTTGGACAATCTCAAAGAATGGCTGCTGCGGCGCGGCGGTGCTTTTTCCGATAGAGCCCGCCAATACGGTTTGCCGCATCCGAGAGGTTTGTTGTTAGTCGGAATTCAAGGAACCGGAAAATCATTAACAGCAAAGGCGATCGCCCACCACTGGCATTTGCCTTTGCTGCGGTTGGATGTCGGGCGCTTGTTTGCCGGCTTAGTCGGAGAATCGGAATCGCGCACCAGGCAAATGATTCAGCTAGCGGAAGCTTTGGCGCCTTGCGTGCTGTGGATTGATGAGATTGACAAAGCTTTTGGGGGATTGGACGGTAAAGGGGATTCCGGGACAACCAGCCGGGTGTTCGGGACTTTTATTACTTGGTTGGCAGAAAAAACTTCACCGGTGTTTGTGGTAGCAACAGCCAACAACATCCAGTCTTTGCCGCCAGAAATGCTGAGAAAAGGCAGGTTTGACGAAATATTTTTTGTGGGTTTGCCCAGCCAGGAGGAACGGCGGGCGATTTTTGAGGTACATTTGTTGCGGTTGCGATCGCACAGCATCAAAAATTACGATGTAGAGCGCTTGGCTTACGAAACTCCCGATTTTTCAGGGGCCGAAATCGAGCAAACTTTGATTGAAGCAATGCACATTGGATTTAGCCAAAATCGAGACTTTACGACAGATGATATTTTAGAATCAGCTAGTCAGATGGTGCCTTTAGCCAGAACGGCTCAAGAACAAATTCAGTTTCTCCAAGATTGGGCCGCTGCTGGGAAAGCTCGCCTTGCTTCTAGATACGGCAGTTTGAGTCGCCGGATTCAAGGCTAAGCTTTTGAAGTCAGTAGTCAGTAGTTAGCAGCCAGTTGTCAGTTGGCAGTTACCAGATTTTACTCAACATTCAGCAGTCAACACTCAACCTTCTTCCCTCTTCCCTCTTCCTTCTTCCTTCTTCCTTCATTTGCGGTTTTATGAACAGTATATATAGCGTTTTCAAATTTTTAGTGGGTTTTCTGCTAGCGATCGTCCTGATGGCAGGTGCTAGCGTGGCGGCTGCACTTTACTTTGCCGCTAAGCTAACTACTGTGCCCGAAAAACCTGTTTTTCCCAACGACAAAACAGCAGTTCAGATTGCAGGCGCTGCGCCCCAGTCAACAGCCCAGGCTAGCCCTGTTTCTACATCTAGCGATGCCCCGTCTCCGAA
Organism: Microcoleus sp. Pol7_A1; assembly: GCF_036701085.1. Taxonomy (NCBI): domain Bacteria; kingdom Bacillati; phylum Cyanobacteriota; class Cyanophyceae; order Oscillatoriales; family Microcoleaceae; genus Microcoleus; species Microcoleus sp. Pol7_A1. The sequence continues at coordinate 159,114 of NZ_JAUBQD010000005.1, read as the reverse complement.
ACCGCTGGAACCGGGAGCTTACCGAGCGATGGTGACTCAGCCGATCGGCTTAATTCTTCGGGATACTGGTAGCCGAGACTCGAACCGCATTGGCGGTGTTGGTTACAAGGAAAAAGTCGTGGTTTTGGAAGAGTCGCCGGATAAAGAGTGGCAGCGAATTCGGGTTGAAGATGGCAATCGCGAAGGTTGGGTCAAGGGCGGCAATACTGAAAAAGTTGAGGGCGAATAGGACTTAGACAAAAATATACTTCTCTCATTGTGAGGGCAGCGAAGCAATTGCAATGTGAACATTGTTCACTAACGCCGGGTTTTTTCCTGTCTCTAGTTGCCAATAGCTAATTACACATTTATCCCAACAAGTCAAGTTAAATTTATTTACGATATTTGGGATTGCAGTTTGAGGCACACAGACTGTGGGTGCGATCGCCTCTGCAAAATCCTGAATTTTCCATAAAAGCCCAGCGGACAAAAGGTTTTAAGAGCTAAAAATCAACAGAAAAACTCTAATATACATAATATTAACTTATGTTATTAATGAGAGTATGTTAAGAAAAGTAGCAAAATTTTAAGGTTAGTTGCAAAACGCAGGCTGTTGTCACCCCAGCAGAGGCAAGAATGGTAGCTTTGATCGCATAGATGTAAGTTTTCAGCTTAACAGCTACCAACAATAAAAAATATGTACGACAAACGTCCGGATCGAGATTTGGCAAGTGCTGCTGTAACTGCGGCTCTGGGAGCTGGGGTCGTTACCTCTTTTGCGGTGAGCAGAGGGCAAAACCCGCTGGTAGCCATCGGCATTACTGTTTTTGCAGCGGGAGTAGCTGTACTTTGCGATCGGTTCGGCTTAATTTAAGTTAATGTCCCATTTTTACGAACAGTTAACCAATAAAATCCCCGCCCTATTTGCAACTAGCAAGGGTGGGGATTTTTATTGGCTCCTTTTTCGGTCAATCAGCGGTACTTTCCTAAACGCACTCGCCACATCAAAAAACGGGTTTCTTAACAAAAAACCTGCGCTTTCAGCCTTTTTCCCAGACAAGAAATTAAGGTGATGACAGCCTGCGCGCAAGTCTTGTGGTAATTTCAGCGGCAGCCAGATAAAATATTAGCCAGCACTACCCCAGAACTTATTGTCTTTTGGCATTAAACGCTAAGACTATGCCTGCCAACTTTTTTTGTGACACTCGCGTCTCTATAAACAGCGATGCTATCTTAGTTGTTACCTGTAATTATTTTTGAAGGTAAAATTTTTTCAAATACGGGTGCTTCGTGCAAACAGGTAAAACTTAGCCTTGATAGATCCACAGCAGCCCAAAGCTCAGCTTGAGTTTGCTCGTAAACCCCACCCACAATTTCACATTCACAGTAAAAAGTTATGGAATCCCTCGCCTACCTCGAACTTGCTCTTGTTTGCGAAGCACCCGCAGAGTCGAAAATTTTTGATGAGCCAAAGTGGCAAAACCTATCCAGTCACACTTATCTCCGTTTGCTGTCTCTGGCTTTGATGCTGTCGGTTTTGAGTGCAGCCGGTGCGGCTTTTGCTCAAATAGATCCGGGATATCCAAATTTGCGAGCGGTTCAAGACAGGTTGCGGGATCTCGGCTATTTTCCCAGATCTTCGACAGGTCAACTCGGCCCGGTTACTAAACAAGCTCTGACTAATTTTCAGCGAGACTATCAACTGTCGCTGACTGGCAGGCCCGATCGAGCTACGGTGATAGCACTCAACAGTTTTGCCGGGGATGACGATCGACCTTTTAAAACTATTTATACAAATTATCGGGAGCTGCGTTTTGGAGACACGGGTGCAGATGTTTCGGCTCTCCAGCGCAGGTTGCAGCAACTAGGCTACTTCAGCGCGCATCCCACAGGGAGCTTTCGCGAAGTTACTCAAAATGCGGTTAGATACTTCCAGCGAATTAATCGACTGCGGGTGACTGGAGTTGCCGACAGGCAAACTTTAGCTTTACTGTTTGGTTCCACCCGGCCGGTTCCCCCCGTTACGCTGCCGGAGGATATTTCGGGAAATGGCGGTTGCAAGGGGCTGCGGTTCGGGGACAGAGGGGCGACGGTAGACTTGATCCAGCGACAGCTAAAAGCTTTGGGCTATTTTGAAGGCGGGGTTGACGGCAAGTTTCGCGAACGCACTCTCTACGCTGTGACTCGTTTTCAGCAAGATTACAATCTGGTTTCTGACGGCTGCGCTGACACAGCTACTTTGACTGCTATCGATTTCCAGATGAGGCAAGCTGAAATTACCTCATGGACTGAGGAAGATGACCCACAGACTAATGCCGAAGATTTTCTGGAGTTGGGCGATAGAGGCAGACAAGTAGAATTTGTGCAGCGGAGGCTGCAAGAATTGGGTTATTACAGGAGCCAGATTCACGGTTGGTTCGATCGACCAACTCAGGCAGCTTTGATCCGCTTTCAGAGGGATAGCGGGCTGTTCGGTACTGGAAGGGTCGATCGCAGCACTCGATCGGCTTTGCGGCAAGGCAACAGGCAGGCCGCAGCGCCTGTGCCACAAATCACTGCTGGTCTGCGACGGGGTGATACTGGGCCTGCTGTCCGACAACTTCAGTCTTCGCTCAGAAGTCGGGGCAAAAACCCCGGCCCGGTGAACGGATTATTTGGAGCTCAGACCGAGTTTGCCGTGCTGTCGTTTCAGCAGGAACGCAATTTGTCACCGGCGACGGGTATTGCCACTCCGGCGACTTTGGCTGCGCTCCAAAATGGATTACCTGGGCGGGTGGCTGTTCGTGCTGTTCCAATTAGCAGCAGTTTTAACTCTCGATCGAGCATTCAGCAATTACAAAGGCGGCTGCAAGACCTCGGCTTTTACACAGGCTCGATCAGCGGAGTTTTCGATGTTTCGACGAGAGACGCCCTCGATCGAGCTCAGCGCAGTTACGGGGTCAGCAGCGACGATTTGTTGAGCCAAACTTTTTAGCCCCAGGCTTGCGGACGCTACATCAAATAAATCGGGTTTCTCGTTTCCGACTCATTCCTGAAATGATGTATTTTTCTTAAGAAACCCGGTTTCTGCGTAACTGCGATCGCACTTGAGCTAACGATTTTTGTGAAAAATTGTAACTAGCCGTACTTGAAATGCGAAAATAGTGCATTGTCACTCGATTACATCCGGGGCGCTGCTGCCGTGCTGGGCGATCGACCTCGGACAAGACCAATTGCTGGAAACCAAAGACGGCCATCCCATCCGCAAAGCTTCGTGACACACCGTATGAATGGTTAGCTGGCAGTCTAGCAGGTGCAACCCAGACTTTTCAGCTTGCTTCAGGCCAATTTTTAAAATCGAATCGTTGTTAAATTCGATCGTTCTGTTGCACTGAACGCAGACTAGGTGGTGGTGGTGATGCGGGTAAGGCTGGTTTATTTCATAGTGTTTGTGACCTTCTGCTAGTTCGAGTTCGCGTAGCAGGCTCATCCTTGCCATTAACTTTAAAGTTCGGTAAATGGTGGATAAGCTAATGTTTTCTCCGCGATTTTTTAACAAAGTGTACAAATCCTCCGCACTCAGGTGATTGCCTTTGGGGAGGTTCTGAAACACGTGCAAGATGGTTTCCCGTTGGGGAGTCATCCGCCAGCCTTTGTCATTGAGTTCGGATTTGAATGAGGACGCGGTATAAAGTGCCATAGTGACCCTCTCAAGAAAGTCTGCCTATTGACAATAATACACAACGATCGAGATATTTTGCAAATATCGCAGCTTATTGAAAAAAGATTCAGGAAAAAAATTGATTTTTGATATTTTTTGACTTTTAACAAGCTTTATGACTTGCTGCAGAGGACAGAGAAGTTGTTTAGAAGTAAATATTGTTACTTCTGCCTCATGCCTCATGCCTTCTGCACAAGTGCCAAATGCCTCGCTCCCTGATTAATCGCGCTGACTGGCCAGCCAAATTTAAGTCAGAGACTCCAGATAGTCGCGCACGCGGTTGCGGCGCTTGGGTTGGCGGAGTTTTTGCAAAGCTTTCGCTTCAATTTGGCGGACTCGCTCGCGGGACAAGTCGAGCGCGCGACCGATTTCTGCCAGCGAATAGGGGTGTCCGTCACCCAAACCAAACCGCATCAGAATTACATCTCGCTCGCGGCTGGTCAAATCTGCCAGCAGTTGCTGCAAGTCGCGGTGCAGAGCTTCTCGCATCAGCATTTCTTCTGGCGATACGCAGTCGGTTTCGAGCAAGTCGCCCAACTCTGTATCTTTTTCGTTGCCCACTTTAGTTTCCAGAGAAACAGACCGGGGGACTCGCAGTAAAACTTCTCGGACTTGGGGCGCGGTCATGTCCAACTCGACAGCGATGTCTTCGATCGTAGCTGTCCGACCTTTTTCTTGAGAAATTTTGCGCTGGGCTTTTTTGATTTTGTTAAGTTTTTCGGTGATGTGGACGGGGAGGCGAATGGTGCGGCTTTGAGTGGCGATAGCCCGCGTAATTCCCTGCCGAATCCACCAGTAGGCATAGGTGCTAAACCGGTAGCCCCGCGTCGGGTCAAACTTTTCTACAGCTCGCTCCAGTCCGAGAGTACCTTCTTGTATTAAATCGAGCAATTCTAAACCGCGATTTTGATATTTTTTCGCCACCGAAACCACCAGGCGCAGGTTCGCCTTAATCATGTGGTCTTTAGCTTCGACGCCTTCAGCTTGAATTCTTTCGATCGCCTCGACCGTCATCTCGGCTAACTCTGCCCAGTGGCGCTTGCCTTCGGACATAATTCGCTTGAGTTCTGGCACGTCACTGACGCCGGCGGTTAAGGCCCAGCGTTCCAGGGAAGGTTTATGTCCTAGCTGTGCCGCCAAGCGATCGCGCACCTCAATTAAATGCACGAAGCGCCCAATTAGCCCTTCTTCCTGAGAGGCGACCGTGTTGCGTAATTCCAGCAATTTGATATAGCGCTGAACTTTTTGAGCTTCCGAGACTTCTTCGTCTCTACCCAAGAGACGAACCCGACCTATTTCTTGGAGGTACAGGCGCACTAAATCTGTAGTGCGACGGCTGGCATTTTTTTGCAATTTGGCTGCTGGGTCTGCATCTTCTGTCTCTGCTGGGTATTGGTCGAGCAGTTCGTCTCCAGCTTCTTCAGCATCTTCATCCAACACATCACCTTGCAAGGGATTGACTCGCAGTTGTTCGTCGAATTCAGCTTCAGCGTAAAAAGAGGTGGCTGGCATAGTGATTTTCTCAGTTGCTCCGGGTGAAAAGATGCTACGCTTAGCGGCTATTTATAATTATGATGCCCACTTTGTTAAGACGAAGCATCACCGCTTTGTGTTTCTTTACTAACTTTCCTGACTTTTCTGCTGTTGTTCGATCGAACTTTTGCTGCCCCACTTGTTTTACCAAGATTCTGGAAAACGCTAAGAACTTTCTGATGTAACAGGTTGAAGGCCCGAAAAGTATGTTGTACTTCTTTGTTTATGTAGCTAGTATAGATAGTGACTGGCTAGAAACAAGTGACGTTAGTCAGAAGTTAAGTTAATCTTCATCACCGATAACCTGGTTCCCGATCACTTCGGAAAATTAGCCATTTTTTTAATAAAACTTTATATAACTCGGCGCTCTTGATTAAATACCCAGCAGTGAGGGCAGAAGTTAAATCCACTACAGTACAGTATATGAGCTTCAGAGTTGGTACAGTCGGCATTACCGAGTTATTGGCTGACTCAAAAACCGGGTTTCTTCCTCAAACTTCTAGGTTTTAATCTAGAAGTTTGAGGGAGAAACCCGGTTTCTCAATGTCTTTTGCGTAAGTCGCGACTTTGAGGGGGCGATCGGCTGATAATTTTTTTGCTGTTCGCTGCTGCTTCCGGGTTAACATCACCCAAGAACGCCAGCATCAACAACCTGTTTTTTTGCACGCGGCCTGCAACAGCGCTCAACTTAAAATTGCTAAGTAGGCCAGCGGAAAAAAAACCACAGTATCTTGTAGGGGTCGGTTTAACTAAGAACGCAAATACCAGCGAGTAGATGGCTGCAAAACCCTCCAATTAAAATTGCTAAGTAGGTCAGCGGAAAAAACCATAGTATCTTGTAGAGGCGGGTTTAGTTAAGATCCCAAATACCAGGGAGGAGACGGCTGCAAAACCCGCCTTCCCGATGTTGACTGTTGACTGTTGACTGCTGACTGTTATGTTAATTTGTAGCCACCTACTTTAGCGCGGGTAAAGTTTCATCAGTTCCCTTACCTGTTCGGCGTGATACGAACTGCGAGTTAAGGGAGAAGCGACAACTTGCAAGAATCCCAAAGATTCGCCAAATTTTCTCCAAGCATCAAACTGTTCTGGAGGCACAAAGTTTTCTACGTTCAAGTGCTTTTGAGTCGGTTGCAGGTACTGTCCAACTGTTAAAATATCGCAGCCGACAGCCCGCAAGTCTTCCATCGCCTCCCGAATTTCGGCGTCTGTTTCTCCGAGCCCCACCATGATGCCGGATTTGGTGTAAACCCCAGGTGCGAGTTCGCGACTTCGCTGCAATAGTTCTAAGGTGCGATCGTACTTTCCTTGCGGCCGCACCTTGCGGTAAAGTCGCTTTACGGTTTCGGTATTGTGGTTGAGTACCTCTGGGCGGGCTGCGAGAATGATTTCTAAAGCTTGCCAGTTGCCGCACAAGTCGGGAATCAAAACTTCTATAGTTGTATCGGGCATCGCACAGCGCACTGCTTGAATGCACTCGACAAACTGAGACGCGCCCCCATCCGGCAAATCGTCCCGGTTGACAGAGGTAATCACGACGTGGTTGAGTTTGAGCCGCTGCACCGCTTGCGCCAATCTTTGGGGTTCTGTGGGATCTAAAGATTGGGGCTTTTTCTCAAAATCTATGTCGCAGTAAGGACAGGCGCGGGTACAAGCCGGGCCCATAATCAAAAATGTGGCAGTACCTGCGTTGAAGCATTCGCCGATGTTCGGACACGAAGCCTCTTCGCAAACCGTATTCAGGGCTAAATCGCGCAAAATTTCTTTGACGTTGCCGACGCGCTCCCACTGAGGGGCTTTAACTCGCAACCACTGGGGCTTAACTGTCACGTCTGTCTCCGCCTGAGTAGTGTTTTACAAATCATTATATACGAGGTTGCTAAATTTTAACTTGAATGTGATAAGCTTAAAATCTAGTGACTAATTTCGGGATGTAGCGCAGCTTGGTAGCGCACCTCGTTCGGGACGAGGGGGTCGCAGGTTCAAATCCTGTCATCCCGATTATACAATTAAATTGGATATGCCCCAGCAAGTGAGTGTGTTTTGGGCGATATTCCGGGTGTGTATATTTTTCGTACGCATAAATTAGCCGATGGGGCGATCTATCGTTTTAATTTGCCTTTGCGGAAAAATCAACTGTGGCGACTGTTTTGGCAGATGGAATTAGAGAATAAGGCGTAAATAATCACAGCAGCAATAGAGAGTAGAGAGCAAGTCTTTGCGTTCTCACTCTGTGAGGGTTTGGGACTGTGTTTAATAATACGTACTTGCTCAATGCTGAGAAATTTTGCTAAGGTTTGAAACCGAAGGCAAGTATACATACTGCAATAATTCTTAAATACAATTTTATTAAATTTTACATCTTCAGATATATGTATTAATAGATGAATGAGCTTATAATAAGATTTAATTCCTAGCTGTTCTCAAATTAACCCACAAACCGGAGGATATTCCAATGCAAAAAAGTGGCAAAGCCTTCGGCTCCTGCTCTCGCTGCGAAACACTACCCGCCAAAATAGAGGGAAGGGGAGGTCTGTACCTGTGGTTTCCAGTATCGCACACCCTGAATAAAGTTATTTCTGCACTGACCAAGGCTCAACTTGAATTTCGGCTGTTAGAAGAGAGCAAGTGTTTGTACGTTATGCTTGAGGGAATAGCCAAAGAAAAGTTTAACGCCCTAGCATCATCGGCGCTGACAACTCAAGAGTTGAAAGAGACAAAAGTTTTGTGGATGCGCGAAGTTGAACAGCCAAAACTTAGCGATTTTTATCGCAGCACTTCCTTAGACTCTTTTATTAATTTTAGTAACTCTGATTGGCTGTTAGATTTATTGTCCGAAGAACGCATTACTACACATTTTCAGCCCATTGTTTATACCTCAGATACTTCTAAAATTTTTGCCCACGAAGCGCTGCTCCGAGGAATTGACGAGCAAGGAAACTTAATTTATCCGGGTCGGATTTTTGCCCAAGCAGAATCAGCAGGCCTAATTTTTCAACTAGATGTTTTAGCCCGGACTCGCGCTATCCGCGAAGCACATATTTACGATATCAAAGAACTACTTTTTATTAATTTTTCTCCCACTTCAGTTTACGATCCCGCTACGTGCCTGCGAAGAACAGTACAGGCTATTGATGAAGCGGAAATTCCTCACAGCAATATTGTTTTTGAAGTAGCGGAATCTCAGCACCCTCCTGATATCGATCACTTGATTAATATTCTGATTTTTTACCGAGAGGCGGGATTTTTAATTGCTTTGGACGATTTTGGCAGCGGTTCTTCTAATTTAAATTTGATGCACCAACTGCGTCCAGATTTTATTAAATTGGATATGCAATTGATTCGCAACGTCCATCAAGATTATTATAAGGCACTTATTACGGAAAAGATGTTAGAAGTTGCCGCTCAATTAGGAATTAAAACTGTTGCTGAAGGTGTGGAAACTTTGGAGGAGTTTGAGTGGGTGCGGGAACGGGGAGCAACTTTTGTTCAAGGTTATTTGATTGCTAAGCCGACTTCTCCGCCGATCGCAGTTACCAGCTATATTGGTCCTGAACCACTACCTATGTCTGCTTAAATGGTTTTCAGTGGCAATTTGGCGCCACATTTGATTGTTTCCAGGCTCTGCCTGGGGACGCATATCTGGAGGCTCTGCCTCCATTAAAATGAGACAACAATTTGGAGGCAGAGTCTCCGGATCTTCATTACCAGGCTTTGCCTGGTAACGAGAATAACTAGCCTTTTAAACGCTCAAATTGCGCCGCAGAAAGCTTTCTAGGGATTCCATTCTCATGCCGTAGATTGATTCCAAGTTTTGCACTTGTTCGGGAGTGCAGAAATACTCGTTACCCAGCAATACCCGCAAAGTTCCTAAGTCTTTTTGAGCTTGAGGATTCAATAAACCCAAGGCATTTCTCAAACCGTCAAACACAACCAGCGGCGGGTTGATTACCATCGGTTCGCGATTGAATAAGCGTCCAAAAATGCGGGGAATGTCGTCTCTTGTCAGCACATCCGGGCCACCGACTCGCAGAATTTGGTTGCGGGCGCCTTCGACTGTTGGCGAGTCTGCGGCAATCTTTGCTAAGTCGTCGGTACTGACAACAGAGGTGCGGTTTTTGCCGTCGCCAATCAGCAGGTAAAGTCCGGTTTCTCGAAATCTTGCTGCTAGCGGTAACAAGCTGGAAGCAAAACCTGCTGGCCGCAAGATTGTATAATTCAAGCCGCTGTTTTGCAGGTATTTTTCTACTTCTCGCTTGGCTTTAAATACTGCGGAATCTTCGTATCCTCGATCGACTCCCAGTACCGAAACAAAGACAAAGTGCTGCACTCCTGCTTCTTTGGCGCAGTCGATCAATTCTATGTTAGCGCGGTAGTGTACTGCTTGAACGTCGCCGCCGGTGCCGTGGCTGCTGATGATGTACTGCACTCCTTGGCAGGCTTTTTTAATATCTTTGTCTTGTTTTAAGTCGCCGATAAAAATCTCGGCGCCTCGGTTTTCTAGTTCTGAGTAGCGAGATGCGAGGCGAACGAATGCGCGGACCGGCTTCTCTTGCTGTGTGATTTCTCGTACAATTCGGCGGCCTAGTGCGCCTGTTGCTCCGGTTACTAAGAACATGATTTTTAGTTGTTGGTTGTTACTTACATCTTGCACGTTTCTCAAGAACAGGCAAGATGCCTGTTCCACACAAACTGAATTTTATTGTGGGGTGGGCATCCTGCCCGCCCATAAAATCATTATTGAGAATGGTGCAATATCTCAGTTGTTATTAACCTTATAACTTATAAATCAAATTTCGACAATTACGGGGGCGTGGTCGCTGGGTTTAATTAATTTTCTGGGAGCAATGTCTATTGTACAGTTTTTTGCTTGTTCGTACAGGGGAAAGCTGAGATAATGGTGGTCGATTCTCCAGCCGTTGTTGCGCGGAAATGCGGCGGCGCGGTAGTCCCACCAGCTATAATGGCCGCCTTCTGATGTGAATTTGCGAAAGGGGTCGTTTAATCCTAATTCTATGATTTCTGTTAGTGCGAGGCGCTCGGGAACAGATAAGCCGACGGAGTTGGCATTGGCTTTGGGATTGTGGATATCTCGATCGTCCGGGACGATGTTGAAGTCGCCGCAAATGCACAATTTAGGGGATTTGTCTAGTGCAATTTTGAGGTATTCTTGCAGCAGTTTGAGCCACTTTAGTTTGTAGTCATATTTCTCGCTGCCGACTTCGGAACCGTTGGGAACGTATACGCAAATAATGCAAATATCGTCGATTATTCCGGCTATTAGGCGTTTTTGTTCGTCAAAAATACCTGCGGTTTCGTCGCCGAGAATGGGGGCAAATCCGGTGCTGATTTGCGTTAGGGGCGATCTGCTGAGAATGGCGACACCGTTGTAGGATTTTTGACCGGAAATGTAGCAGTTGTAGCCGAGGTTGATGAAGGGTTCTAGGGGGAAGTCTTTGTCGGTAACTTTGGTTTCTTGGAGGCAGAGAACGTCTGGGGAGTTTGCTTGCAACCAGCTAGTAACGTGTTCTATGCGGGTGCGAATTGAGTTGACGTTCCAGGTAGCGATTTTCATTTTTTGGGTGTTATATACTCTCTGATTACTGGCTCGATCGTAAAGTGCGATCGCCCGTTTTCTTTGACTGTTTCAACTAATGACCGTCGTCCTAAAGATTGCATGACTTTCCAGAGTTCTGGCGGTGATAGTTGCAGGTTTTCTGGTATTTTTGAGATGTCGGCTGGTTCGGGGGTATTGGCTAGCCAAGAGATAACTTCTTGTTCGGATGCGGTTAGGCGATCGCACTGCTGGTGCAGGAGAGATTCTAAGTCACCTAAAAATAGGGTATCACAGGATAGGAACTCGGAAACGCTGTCGCCGAATAAGTCTTAAATCTATGACTTTTTCGGTAGCAACCAGCTAAATGTGACTTTTTATGGTCGAGTTGGGATGGAAAAATCTACTAAATATGACTTGATATAGCTTGACAAGCTTTGGTATTTAGGAAATAATTTATACTGAAGACTGCAAACATATAAATAAACAAAGAACAAGCTAAAAAATAATTCATTTAGGTTTTATACAAAACGAGACGCAAAATGTATGAAATGGGAAGAAGCATTTAAAATCGTTTTTTTTGGCCCTAACATCTGTCGGGAGTGCCAGTCTATTGCCTTAATCAGTGACCAATCCAAATATTGAGTAAGTTAAGATGTCTGACCTAAGCTCAACAACCCCGGAACACCTAGACTACCCATTCCTATTAGTCACGCACATGGTCTGCGCGGATCAGCAGATTCACAGTGAAGAGTCGAAAGCACTACGCGAACTAGCAACGCAGATCGGCGCTTCTCAACGTACTCTCGCTGAGATGGAAAAAATTCTTGCTCAAGAAGAAAGTCAGCTTTCTGTAGAGGATTTAGCTGCAAAAGTGTCGCCCGGTGAGCAAAGTGAGGCCATGTCGCAAATGTTGGCGATCGCCTATGTTGACGGTTTCTGTTCAGCATTAGAACGCCAGATGGCAGAACAAGTAGCACGAATTTGGAACTGGCCAGCGGGAGAAGTACAGCGGCAGCTTGTAGAAGCAGGAGCCTTCACTGATACCAGATTCATAGGCGAACACAACCAACAACAGAAAGTTTCTTTCGGTGCGCGTTTCCTTAAAGGGGCTGATTCTCTCCTTTCACGCGCATTGGTGGATAATGTAGCAAAGCTGACTGGGAGCGAGCAAAAAGTTGAGCAAATACGCCGGGAAATCCTGTTAACGGGGCCAGAATATGACGAGGCAATTCGTCAGTGTGCAGTCATCGCTGATGAAGATTACAAATTTGCAGAATTGGCACTTAAAAAAGCTTTATCAGCCCTTTCCAATTTGGGTAAAAATATTCAAGGGGTTCTCGAAGACATCAAACATAAAACAAGTCGGAAAGGTCAAGCTACCACAGCTAAGGAAGTCGCCAAGCAACTTGAGGATACTATAAATACTCTAAGTGCCGAAATTATCAAAGAAATCGAAATTGTGCGCAACTCGCTTCGGGCTAAGGAACGCGCTCTTAATCATTTCAGCATCACATTTATGGGGCGAACTAAGGCGGGTAAAAGCACTCTTCACGCCATCGTTACAGATGATGGGTGGGATGCGATCGGTGTAGGGAAGCAGCGCACAACTCGGTTTAATCGGGTGTACGAGTGGAAAAATATTCGCATCATTGATACTCCTGGGATTGGCGCTCCGGCTGGTCAAAGTGATGAAGAAATTGCTAAAAGTATTATCGACGAGTCAGATGTGATTTGTTATGTGGTCACAAATGACAGTATACAAGAAAGTGAGTTTGCTTTCTTACAATTATTGAAGGAAAAAGCTAAGCCACTAATTATTCTGCTGAATATCAAGAAAAATCTGAGCGATCCTCGACGATTGGAGCATTTCTTACAGAACCCTGATAAAGAGTTTATTATGGAGGGTCAAAGCGGTATCGGTGGACATATTCAACGTATCCGCCGCTACGCTGAAGAGCATTATGCTAATGACTACTTCGACATTGTTCCTGTGATGCTGTTGGCGGCGCAGCTTTCCCGTGAACCAAAACACGAAGAGAAGAAAAAAGAGCTTTTTAAGGCAAGCCGAATGCAGGATTTTCTTGATTCAATTCGTGAATCTCTGGTTAAGCATGGTGCAATCCGCCGCTCTCAAACTCTGCTTGGTTCAGCCGTAGGCGCAATTGATAATCCTTATAAGTGGGTAAATTACCAAGCTTTAGTCTATGAAAAATTGACAGAAACTCTGAAAAATAAACGTGAGGGAATCCAAAAGGATATCCAAAAAGCAGCTAAGGATGCTACAGACTCTTTACTGCAACAAATCGAGGGGATTTTTCAAGCTGCTATAGAAGCCGTTCCATCTTTTGCAGAAGATTATTGGAACCGTAACGAAGCTACTCAGAAGCATGGATGGGAGCAAAAACTAAAAGAACTTCGATTTGAAGAACGCTTAAAAATAGCTTATGAACAGGCTAGCAAAAATTTCAATAAGGAAGTTCAGGAAGCTCTGGAGGAAATAGGAAATGAATTACAGCTAATATCTCAGCTTGGTAGCAATAATTTCAGCTTTACTGAGCAGGATTCAAACAATTTTCGAGCTTTTGTGCGAATCCTAGGGATAGCAGGAACTATTCTAGCGTTCTTCGTCGCTCTTCCTTTTGCCCCCGCGATAGCGGGGGTTTTAACTACTGTTTTTAGCGGGATTGGCGGAATGTTTAAATCCAGAGATGAAAAGCGACGCGATGCTGTTAGAAATATCTCTACTTCATTGGAAGATCAGCTCAAGACTCAGAGGCAAAACACTCTACAGCAGGCTCAGGGAGAGTTTAGTAAGTATTCTGATTCTGTAACCACGAACATCAACATCTATTTTGAAGAATTGATTGCAGGGCTAGAGGCGATTGCGACTCAGCTTGAAGAAGCAAAAAAGGAGTTAGCGGATTCAGAAAATTATCTAAATCGTGCTTATGCCAAGCGAATCATTGACTGGTCTACTGACCAACAGGAACCCTTGACTGTTAAAGGTATCAACCAAACCATTTATAAAGTCGAACGAGATTTCGGACGTAGTATGAAGATTGTAACACAATCTAAAGTTCAACGACTAAAATCACTAGACGATATCAACCACATCCTTCAAGAAGATATTTCCTTTAGCAATCTCAAATCTACCAAATGAGGGCAAAACTACCATGACTCAGAACAACCCCAACTTTAAAGCTGCTGATGTCGGTGCATCTTTCAATAAAACGCTAGTAAAATTTGAAAACTTACTGGCTCATGGAAATACAGCCGAACTAACAGCTATCCGCAAAAAAGTGGGCGATGAATTAAAAGAGTATCAAGAGCAGGGAATTCTCGGAGTAGCTTTTGTGGGGCAGTACAGTGCTGGTAAATCAACCATTATTTCTGCCATGACAGGGCGGCGCGATATCCGTATTGATGCTGATATTGCTACTGATAAAACTACTAATTATGACTGGAACGGCATCAAGCTAATTGATACGCCTGGACTTTTTACAGACCGCCAAGATCACGATGAGATTACTTATGAGGCAATCAACAAATCAGACTTGCTGGTTTTCTGCCTCACCTATATGCTCTTTGACTCACTGACAGCAGAGAATTTCAAGAAGTTAGCCTATGAAAAAGGCTATCGCTGGAAAATGATGCTGGTTATCAATAAAATGTCTGATGAAGCAGGAGAAGAAGAGCAAAAGATTGTCAACTACCGCCAAAGTCTTGCGGATGCACTGAAGCCTTACAGTCTTGATGAATTTCCTATCTGCTTTATTGATGCCAAAGACTACTGTGAAGGCATTGACGGCAAAGATGATTTCCTGACGGAAATCAGCCGCTTTCCAACTTTTATTGAGGCTCTCAATCAGTTTGTAGAGCGTCGTAGTTCCCTTGCTCGTTTTGATACACCCGTCCGAATTGCTCTAAGCTGCGTTGATCAGGCTCAGTTGAGTTTTACTCGCAACTCTAACGAAGATTCGGCTTTTTTTGAAGTGCTGACACGATTATCTCGCACAGTGCGTAAAGAGCGCGATCGCCTGCGAACCAAGGTTAAAAATATAGCCCTGGAGATGTCATCAGGAGTTGCTAGCGAAGGCAACACTCTTGCCGCAGCAATAGGCGATCAGAATTTTGAAAGGCTGAATAAACAAGCTGAACTGAATGTCCAGAAGCATTATGAGAAAGCAGAAACCAAACTGCAAGATGCTGTAAACGTAGCAGTTGAAGATATCCGGCAGGAGGTTGAAGAAGTGCTAGAAGGTAATCTAGTCAAGAGTTTTGTTGCTTGCCTAGATAAAAATCAAAACATATCAGCCCAAAATCTGGGGGCTGGTATGGATGTAGAGCGACTTAAAAGCCAAGTTGGTTTGCTTAAAAACATCGGTGAGACTGCAGGGGTGAAACTGACCACTTTAGCATCGAGGAGTTTTGCAAAAACCGCTGCTGAACAAGGATTTCTCCGCTCGATAGATGTAGCAGGAAGCGGTTTACATCAAAGTGTTGTCGCTGTGGGAAAATTTGTCGGCTTTAAGTTTAAGCCTTGGCAGGCGGTTGGTATGGCCAAAAATATCGGCAATGCTGCTAAATTCCTGGGGCCAGCTCTAGCAATTGTTTCGGTAGGAGTAGATCTTTTACAAATGCAACAGGAACGGGAGCGAGAAAGTAAAATGTCTGATGTCCGTCGCGATATTACGAGTCAATTTCAATCAACAGCAAAAGACTTGGAAAATCAAATTGAAATACAGCTATTTGAATTTGAGCAACAGGTTTACGGAGAGATTGATAAGCAAATTGCAGCCGCTCGCCAGAAGGAAGAGGAAGTGATTTATGCTTCTAATACTTGGGTAAAACAATTGGCAGAAATCCGTAAGAATTTTGACGCGATCATCCAGTACATCACGAAGGCAACAGTTAATCCGAATACTTGAATCTGAAAAAGCCCGATCGCCCTTACATCCCAAATTGTCAAAAAGCGGGATTAAAGGGCGATCGGATATAACCCTCAACAAGACGGGGATGGAGGAAACGGCAATGCCGTTTCCCTACCCCAAAATAATCCATCGCAATTTCAGGATGTAACCATCGCCTGATTAACTGTAGGGAAACGGCACTGCCGTTTCCTGATTCCGCGCTACCGTTACAAATTGCAACTCATATCCCCAGATAATTGACTGAAACGCGCATTTTCCCGGTAGTCAACCGGACAGTCAATCACGCAAGGAACATCTTGAGCCAGGGCTTCTTTGAGGATGGGAATTAAATCAGTTGCAGATTCAACTCGATAGCCTTTTAAACCCATACTTTCGGCAAATTTCACAAAGTCGGGATTGCCAAATTTGATGAAATCTGAATGACCAAAATAATCTTGCTGCTTCCATTCAATTAAGCCGTAACCGCCGTCATTAAAGATGAGTGTCACAAAATTAGTACCGACTCGCAAAGCAGTTTCTAATTCTTGGCAATTCATCATAAAGCCACCGTCTCCGGTGGCTGCTACTACTTTGCGATCGGGATAAACGAGTTTTGCAGCTACCGCACCCGGAATCGCAATTCCCATCGCCGCAAATCCGTTGGAAATCAAACAGGTATTAGGGCGATCGCAATGATAGTGCCGCGCGATCCACATTTTGTGAGCTCCCACATCAGATATAAGAATATCTTCCGGGCCCAAGACTTGCCGCAAATCGTAAATGAGTTTTTGCGGCTTGATCGGGAAACCGTCATCGGCTGCATATTGTTCGTACCCAGCGCGAATATCCGCCCGCAATTGCTTAGCAAAAGGGTCTATTTTCTCCATGCGATCGGCACGCTGCAAAATTTCATTGAGAGAATCAGAAATATCCCCCACAACTTCAACCATAGGAATATAACTGCTGTCTATTTCTGCTGGCAGAGCTCCTATGTGAATAATCGGAATTTTCCCGTCTGGATTCCACTTCTTCGGGGAATATTCAATCAAATCGTACCCAACAGCAATCACTAAATCCGTTTCTTCAAAAGCACAGCTAATGTAATCCCGTTTTTGCAATCCCGTCGTCCAAAGTGCCAAAGGATGAGTGTAAGGAATTACGCCTTTGCCCATGAAAGTATTAGCTACGGGAATATTCAATCGAGTAGCAAATTGTGTCAAAGCATCGCTGGCATTCGCGCGGATAGCGCCATTTCCTACTAATAGCAGAGGACTTTTTGCCTTGGAAATTGCCACAGCGGCTTTATTCAGGCTTTGGTAAGCGCCAAATGTTTTTTCGCGATTGTCTTTGGTTAGCGGATTTCCTTCGACAGCCATTGCTGCGATGTTTTCTGGCAAGTCAATGTGAACTGCTCCCGGCTTTTCACTTTGAGCTACTTTAAAGGCTTTGCGGACGATTTCTGGCGTCGTGCTGGGTCGGACAATTTGAGCGTTCCACTTAGTAACTGGCGCAAACATGGCAACCAAATCTAAATATTGGTGCGATTCTATGTGCATTCTGTCTGTGCCGACTTGTCCGGTAATTGCTACTAAAGGAGCGCCGTCTAAGTTAGCATCAGCAACTCCTGTCATTAAGTTAGTTGCGCCCGGCCCCAAGGTGGACAAACAAACGCCTGCTTTGCCTGTGAGGCGGCCGTAAACGTCTGCCATGAAGGCTGCGCCTTGTTCGTGGCGAGTAGTAATAAATTTAATTGAAGAGTTTCTCAGGGCTTCTAGAACTTCTAAATTTTCTTCTCCGGGAAGTCCGAAGACGTATTCTACGCCTTCGTTTTCTAAACATTTTACCAGTAGTTGAGCTGTGTTCATTTCCATTTTTTCCTCTGTAAGTATGGGTTTTTTTTGTCTTGGTTAAATGCTCGTAAAAATACTCGGTTGGTTTTTATTAACCCCAGATTAACGTAGATTAATTAGTGTTTTTACGAGCATTGTATCGACTTTTACTTATTTTACCCACACTGTTTTAATGTTGACAAATTCGTGCATTCCTTGGATGCTCAATTCGCGTCCGTAGCCGGAGCGTTTGATGCCGCCAAAGGGCAATGTGGGGTCTGATTTTACTAAGCCGTTGATGAATACGGCGCCTGCTTCTAGTTCGGAAATAAACCGATCGCTCTCTGAGTTTACTGTAGTCCAAGCGGTCGCACCCAAGCCAAAAGATGTGCTGTTTGCGAGTTCGATCGCCTCATCGATGTCTGCAACCCGGAATACTAAAGCTACCGGGCCAAAAAACTCTTCTTGACGGGCTGCTGCATCCGGGGGAATATCTGCCAGAATAGTGGGCAAGTAGAAATTACCCGCTTTTTCTGACAATGGGCGGCCGCCTGTCAGAAGTTTTGCTCCCGATTGGATGCAAGTTTGCACTTGATTGTCCAAGTCTTTGAGGATTGCGGGAGTAGCTAAAGGGCCGATATCGGTTTCGGGCAACATCGGATCGCCTACTTTTAATTGCTCGATTTTTTCCACAAATCCTTTGATGAATTCGTCGGCGATCTCTTCTGCTAAAATAAAGCGTTTGGCGGCGATGCAAGATTGACCGTTATTCAGCATCCGGGATGTCACAGCAGTTGATAAAGCTGCTGCTAAATCAGCACTGGACATCACGATAAAAGGGTCGCTTCCTCCTAATTCCAGTACAACTTTTTTCAAGCTTTTGCCCGCATTTGCTGCTAAACTAGCACCTGCTGGTTCGCTGCCGGTCAGGGTGGCTGCTTTGATGCGATCGTCCGCAACTATCTTAGCTACCTTGTCCGAACCCACTAACAAAGTTTGAAAAACTCCTTCGGGAAAGCCAGCAAGCGCGAAAATTTCTTCGATTTTCAAAGCGCACTGAGGCACGTTGGAAGCGTGTTTGAGCAAGCCAACATTGCCCGCCATCAGCGCCGGCGCCGCAAACCGAAAAACTTGCCAAAATGGGAAATTCCAGGGCATGACGGCTAAAATAGCGCCCAGCGGTTGGTAGCGGACAAAGCTGCTGCTAGCGTCGGTGGTTGCCGGTACGTCTGCCATAAATTGAGCGGCATTTTTGGCGTAATAGCGGCAAACTAAGGCGCATTTTTCCACTTCGCCGATCGCAGATTTGAGCGTTTTGCCCATTTCCAGGGTCATCATTTCAGCATAAATTTCGCGATCGCGCTCCAAAATGTCTGCCGCTTTCTGCATCCACAGAGATCGCTGCTCAAACGGCAGGTAGCGGTATTTGTTAAAAGCTTGCTGTGCTAATTCCAGCTTAGCTTCTATTTCCTCATCCGCGATCGCCTCGAAAGTTTTCAGCGTTTCTCCCGTTGCCGGGTTGATAGTAGCAATAGCCATCGTTTCCTCTCCTGTATGAAAAACACAAAACTCCCCTCTTGTTTTCAAGCTAGGCGGGGAGTTGTATCAATGTATTACAAAATGGGAATTTACCAGCCACGTTTTCAGGTCATGCCAATTGGCAAGTGTCGGGATTTGTTTAAACTCTCAACTTTTAATTATAGTGCAGAGTCTCGATCGCAAATCTTAAGAAAATTCGTTCTTCAACTGGCTCTCTTAATCTCGCGTTGTGCTGACTTCGTTTAAGTCTCAGCAGCAATTTCAAGATCCGAATCATCTCTTAAAGTCCCCCTTTTTAAGGGAGGTTTAGCAGGAGCGAGACTTCGATACAAAGTTAAAAATTAAAACAGACATCTTGCAGCATTCTCGCTTAACAGGCCCGAAGGCCTGTTCCACTATTATACATTTCTCAAGCCTTCTCCCTCAAACAGACTGTTCCTGAATGTAATCCTGCACGTAAGACTGATAGTAATACCTGCTGCCTTTATCGTTATTCGCCACCATTCCCAACAGCGGAATCCCCGCCATTTTCAAATCTTCAAAAGCCAACAACAGCGCCTCCCGCTCAGTTTGATTCAGCCCCACTACCAGCATCAATCCGTTAGTGTGAGCCGCCAACAAATTCGCATCCGCCAAACCCAAAAGCGGTGCAGTATCGTAAATAACTAAGTCAAAATGACTTGACAAAGCTCCCATTAAATGCTGCATTTTTTTGGAAGAAAGCACCTTTGTGGGATCGAGAGGAACCGGGCCGGAAGTTAACACAAACAAATTTTCATCGCGGGGCGATCGCAAAATCAACTTTTCCACATCCACATCATCCGCGATCGCATTGTGCAGGCCTTGCCAATTCGGTAAACCCAGCATTTCGTGCACCTGCGGCCGCCGTAAATCCGCATCCACCAACAGCACTTGCTGACCCATTGCAGCCGCCGCCCGCGCCAGATTTACTGCGACAGTAGACTTGCCGTCAGCTACTTGACAAGAAGTAATTACGCAAGAATTGATCGGAGTATCAACGTTTAGCAACCGAATATTAGCATTGAGCGATCGAAAAGCTTCTTGAAAAGCATCTGTCGGCATCGGCGAACTTGCCACATCCACCGGACTTGTCTCAGCAGGAGGAAGCCTCAAAATTTTATCGCTAGCAGGAATTACCCCCAACAAAGGCAGCCGAATCGAATGTTTGACATCCTCGGGAGTGTGGAACACCGTTTTATTGTTAAACCGTTCCGCCAACTGCGCCACCAGCATACCGAACAGCAAACCAGCCAATCCCCCCAAAGCCAAATTCAAAGGCATAATTGGAGAAACAGCCATCAACTCGCCATTTTTGTAGCGCGGAATTTCCGGCTTAGCAATAATTTCCCAAGCCACCTCTTTTTTACCCACAGCTTCAAGCTGCAAAGCTTGTTGTTTTGCCAGCAAACCATTCAGCGTATTGTTAGTCAAATCCAACTCGCGCTGCAAATCGGAATAGCGTCGCAAAATCACCGGTAATCCTTGAGAGTATTGATTCAACTGCTTAGCAGCTTGTTCCAAAACTTGATTCCGCACGCCCAGCACCTGAATTAAATTAGCAGTACCGATAAACTGCTCGATTAACTTAATCCGCACAGGATCTTGAAAAGCCAGCACTTGCGAACTTACCTTAGCCAAATCAGTTCCCAGAACCTGTTGGGCTTCTTTCTTTAACAAAGGAATTAGGTTTTTTTGCTGTTCTCGCAACAATTGCATTTGCGGAGTTTGGTCTGTAAACGTAGCCGAGTTAATCGCAATTTGCCCTTCTAATTGCTGCAATTGAGTCAGCATCGCTTGATAGCGGGGAGCTTGACTCAGAGCCGAGGCCATCAGCGCTTGCTTCTGGTTTAACCCGAGCTGATTTTGCAGATTGGAATAGAGCAATCTCTGCTGATTGAGCTGCGTTTGCGCATCCAATCTTTGCGTTTGAAGTTGGCTGATTTGCTGGGCGAGTTGTTGGGTTTGAATTTGCGGGTCGATGAAATTGTATTGCTGCCGCAACTTTTGAATTTCTGTTTGCAGAGCTTGTTGGCGCTTTTGCTGGTTGGGAATTTGCGATTTTACAAAATCCAAAGTCTGACTAATTTGAGTTGTGGTATCTTGCACGCTGTAGTTGCGGTAGCCTAGCGCCACTTTCCCCAAAACAAACTGAATTTTTTTCGGATCATAATCCCGATATCTAACTTCTATAATTTTGGTATTTTTGAACCGATTGATTGACAGCCGGGTTTCCTGAGAAAACGGCAAATTATCGGCTTTTTGGTTCAAGAGGTAGTTATAATTTATTTCCGGATATTTAGCCTGCAACTGTTTAATAATCGGCGACATTACTTGCGGGCTTTGCAAAACTTGAATTTGCGATTCGTAGTCAAAACCAGCATTTTCTGTCGTCGCGGGGGCTGCTGGTTGCAGTTTTAGCTCACCGGAGTATATTTTTGCTAAGGTATTTTGCGTAACTGCGGGTTCTACTAATAATTGAAAGCGCCCTTCGTACTCACTTTTTTGATTCAGCGTCCAGGCGAAAACCCCCGTGGTCACTGCGGCTGCTACGCCGATGACTAAAATGGAGCGACTGCGGCAAACTTCCCAAAAACTTAACTCTTCTTCCTCTGTTTTGTCTATGCCTAAAAATTGATCTTCTTCATAAAGCACGGAAGATATTTTTTGCATATCAGCGGCTTTTTTATGATTGTTAAACAGTGCTATTTGAGATTTTTTCCCTGGTTTCATTTGATTTCTACAACTTATTAGTTTAAACGTCTGTACCGCTTGCGCAGTTTCAGGAACCCGGTTGATTCCTAGATATTGCGTTCCCAAACCGAAATTTTTTCTCAAAAATCGGTTTATGAAACCTTAATGCTAGTCTATTCAAATCACTAAAAAATATTGAACAACCGAAATATTCCTAACAGCGGGCTTAAAGGAGAGAGAGTCCCGCCTACATTATCCGAGAACGTAGCGCGGCCCGATCGCCTTACCATAATTACATCATTATTTTGCAGTTTGGGATTAGTTTCCTCATTAGCTGTTGCGGAAAAATTAACCTTAACAGTTAACTGCGAAACAGTGCCGTTAGGATTGAGGCGAATTAAATTCACCGAATCCATTTCTGCCCGCGCTTTATTAAAACCTCCCGCTGCTACCAGCGCTTGATTTAAAGTAGTATTGGGCAGCACCGCAATCGCTCCCGGTTTCACAACTTCTCCCACAATGTTCACCTTAATCGTATCAGGTGAAAAATTAGAATTAGCCACTTGATCGTCTTGAGCTGCATCGAGATTTTCGGCTTTGGGAACGATTACCGTATCTCCCTGTTGCAGCGTTAAATCTTGGGAGACATCTGCAGCTTCCAAAAGTTGCCACAAATTTACATTAATAATTTGTTCTGTACCCGCCCGTGTCAGGCGGCGAACTTGTATTTGTCTGATATCAGCTACCGGCGTAATGCCGCCCGCCATTTTAATTGCCCTCGTTACAGTTTGCTGCAAAACCGTTTCCCCGCCGTTTGTTTCGCTGGCAGCAAACAAACCCGAATTTGCACCCATTTCATTGTCTTGTACCCTACTTTGAGCCTCTTTTGCCAAAGTATAAGTACCGGGGCGAGTTACTTCCCCCACCACAGCAATATTAATTGGTTGAGTGCTTTGTCCGGTAATATTAGCTACTGCTAAAGTCGGTGCTTCTTGGCGGTTGAGGCTCGTTACAGTGGGAATAAATATAGTATCGCCGTCGCGCAAAGTCAGATCGGCCCGCAAATCGCCGTTTTGCAATAATTCCCACAAATCCACACTAATAATTTGTTCCCGTGCGTTGCGCTGGGGGCGGCGGATTTTGATTTGCCGCACGTCTGCTGACTGCGTAATTCCGCCGGCCATTCGCAGAGCCCGCGATATCGTTGGCATTTGAGTTCCCATTTGCTCTGATGTGCCTCCGGGGCCTGCTGCTGAGGATATTGTATAGGCTCCGGGGCGGTTGATTTCGCCCGCGATCGCAATTTGCAAAGGACGCGGCGCCAGCAGTTTCAGGGTAATCCAAGGACGTTTGAGGTATTTGCCGTATCTGTCTTTAACAACATTAGAAGCTTGTTCTAAGGTCATCCCGTACACCGAAACGCTGCCAATTAACGGCAAACTCAAGGAACCGTCCGCCTGTACTTGGTGTTGACCGTTGGGGCCGCTGTATTCCGGGACGTTGAAGATGTCCATTTGAATACGATCGCCCGCTCCCAAAGTGTAAACTTCCGATCGTACAGTTGAAGGTGTACTTGCCGGAAATTCGGGAAAGCCCGGCACTGCGGGTACCGGTACAGGAACAGGAGAACCCGGAGGAGGAGGAGGAGGAGGCAAAAACTGGGCCGCCGCAGGAGAGGAACCCACCGCCGCCAGCACTGACACTGTTAAACTTTGGACAATTAAACTTTTGACAGCATTGCGTGCCCAATAACCCAGCTTGCAGCTTTTGCTGGAAACCTTTCCCTCAGCCCCTCTCCTTGCAGCAAAAGGAAGAAATTCTCCCCTTTCTCTCTCCGCGAAGGGGACAGAAGGGTGAGATTTTTTCTCAAGTTGCACGCCGTGCAAAGAACTTTTCACCACCATCGCTTTTTGCCCCTATCCTCATCCAACCCCGCCAACATCAAATGTAACCCAACTCTTCTAACTTGCTGAGAACTTTTTTAACACTCTCTTCCACAGTTTCTCGCTCTGTGTAACAAATAATCTCAGGATTGAGCGGTTCTTCATAAGGATCGTCAATTCCCGTAAAACCCTTAATTTCTCCTGCTCTAGCCTTAGCGTACAGCCCCTTGACATCGCGACCTTCGCACACTTCTAACGGCGCTGTGACATATACTTCAACAAAATTTGGCTCCATTGCTCTAATTTCGTCGCGAATTGCTCTGTAGGGGCTAATAGCTGCGGTAATTGCGGCTACTCCATTGCGGCTCAGCAGGTGAGCAACAAATCCAATCCGCCGAATATTAGTATCTCGGTCTTCTTGGCTAAATCCCAAACCTTTTGACAAGTTGGTGCGAACGACATCTCCATCCAATATTTCAACTTTGCAACCTCTTGCCTTCAGTTCGGGTTCTAGAGCTTTGGTGATAGTTGTCTTGCCGGAACCGCTCAGCCCGGTAAACCACAAAATAAAACCTTTTTCCATTTTCAGCCGTTAATTAGTAACTGGGAAATTATTAAGACGTAAAACTTTATAGATGCTGTTCCCTTTCTTCTATTATCGTTATTCGCGGTGTCATATTGGCAATATTGGAGCGCAAAAAATGAGAAATCAAAAGTTGCGATCGCTCCTGCAGTCATTTAGTAACAGAATTGTGCCCTCGCTGCATAATTCCGGATTTATTATTTTTCAAGTCTTGACACAGTAAAATTCAATTCGCGATCGCCAACGGCGAATATCTATCCGCAGGGTGCGCAGGGAACAGCTTAGCTTACATTATGACACAATGGCAAACGCCGAACATTTATCCGCAGGGTTCACGGCACGGATTACCTGACTGAGCCTTTCGCAATAAACCTAAAATCTCAAATAGTATTGCCTATGTCTTCAGTTTTGAAAGCAGATGTTTTGGTAGTTGGTGGCGGCACTGGCGGCACCGCTGCGGCCGTGCAAGCAGCCCGCCGAGGTGCCAAA
This sequence comes from Microcoleus sp. Pol7_A1, assembly GCF_036701085.1. NCBI lineage: Bacteria > Bacillati > Cyanobacteriota > Cyanophyceae > Oscillatoriales > Microcoleaceae > Microcoleus > Microcoleus sp. Pol7_A1. Next base: position 134,400 of record NZ_JAUBQD010000005.1, on the reverse strand, counting down.
ACTATTTTAGTAAGCGAATTCCCCTGGCTGGGAGGAATGCTGACTTCGGCTGGCGTTTCGGCCCCTGATGGCAACGAATTAGCAGCTTTTCAAACAGGTTTGTGGGGCGCGTTTTTGCGGGAACTCCAGCAGCGACAGCCGGGAGGTTTGGATTGGGGCTGGGTCAGTTTTTTTACTTACGATCCCCGCACCGGTGCTGAAATTTTCGCTGATTGGGTTAAATGTTTGCCGAACTTGCACTGGATTTCTGGACAAACTGCTCAAGATGTGATGAAGGAAGGCGATCGCATTTCTGGCGTTCAGTTTGCAGATTTTACGGTTTCGGCCAAAATCACTTTAGATGCCACGGAATTGGGAGATTTGCTGGCTTTAGCGGAAGTTGGACACCGCTGGGGTTGGGAATTCCAAGGTGAGTGGGGAGAACCCAGCGCGCCGGCTGCCTCTAATGCTCTCACAGAGCGCTATTCGGTGCAAGCTCCGACTTGGGTGGCAATTATACAGGATTTTGGCTTAGGTGCGGTTGCACCAGAAATTCCCGCGCCACCTGTTGACAATCCCGATCGATTTATCGGTGCTTGGGACGGTTACACTCCCGAGCAATTTCTCAATTACGGCAGGCTTCCGGGCGGATTGTTGATGATTAATTGGCCGATTCGAGGTAATGATTATGGTGAAGGGGTCGATCGACTCATTAAATCTGAAGCATCTCGACAAGAATTCCTGCAAGAAAGCCTGTGGCACAGTCAAAGTTTCGCCCGTTTCATTCAAAGGCAACTCGGCCCGCGCTACGGCTTAGCAGAGAATATTTTCCCGATTTCAACGATCGAAAATCAACAAAATTCTTCCCTTCTTCCTTCCTTCGCCTTACATCCTTACTACCGAGAAAGCCGCCGCTTGCAAGGGATAAGTACAGTGACAGAACAAGATATTTTGCCTGTTGTCGGTGGAAGAGTCGCGAAGTTGCCGATAAATTCTGAGGGAATTTGCGAAGCGGTGGCTATCGGCAACTATGCCAACGACCACCACTACATCAGTGGCGACATTCCCTTGCAGCCCAAATCCATCCGCTGGGGCGGCCGCTGGACGGGAACTCCGTTTACCATTCCTTACAGCGCGCTAATTCCTGCCAGTACAGACGGTTTGCTAGTCTGCGAAAAAAATATTTCCGTCTCTCACATCGCCAACGGTGCAACTCGCTTACAACCGACGGTAATGAATATTGGACAGGCGGCGGGGATGGCGGCGGCTTTGTGCGCGGAATCTGGATGTCAGCCGCGGGAGTTGCCGGTGAGAGTTTTGCAGGAAGCTTTGCTGCAAGATTCCGAGGCGAGTGCGGCGGTTATTCCTTTATTTAATTTGACACGGGGGCGATCGGATTGGCTCGACTGGCAGCGCTATTATCTCGATCGACCTCAAGCATATCCCGCCAGCGGCGAATGTCCTTTATCAGTAGAGAAACAAAGCAGTCAAACAGCAAATACTCACAGCCAATTTTCGGGCATTTTCCGCCGCCTCGGCGAACAAGACTGGACGCTAATGCTGACAAGCCCCACATCCTTAGCCGGTCAAACTTGGCAACTCGTGACTTTGGACTCGGAAACCGACAGATTTTTACACAGTTGCGAAACCGAAAAGCCTCTGACAGTATCGGGTCGGCTGAATTTTGCTGGTGCTTGGCTACTGTCGGTATCAGTAGAATTGAAGAGGTAAGGTTTTTTGCAGAGATCCGAAAATTGCAGAGATATCTATCCTGATCGATCGGGGCAAGTCCGTATCACGTAATAGACACTGACACGGATACTACCCATGCAAACCTACACTGCAATTGCTTTACTGAGCCTGTTGGGCATTACCTTGAGTGCCAATGCCGCTCGAGCTGTTGAATCTCCACTCGCAATGCTCGAAACTGCCACCCCCCAATATATGTTATCCGCCCAAACTCAACAAAAGGCCGAGCGCGTTCCTCACAGGGGCAGCGGACGCAGGGATTTTACCGAGCCTAATGTTTACACTCATCCGCTACAAGATTTCTAATGGCAATGGACGTAAGCGATTATCATCACTGACTTGGTTCGGGCTGTTGATTCGAGCGATCGGATTTTCTGGGATTCTAGTTTTTGAGCTTAAGCGACAACTGCACTTTTTGTTGACAGTTATGAGGATATTGTTTTGTGTGTGATCGATGATAGCATATAAACCTGGAACCGCCATCTACCTAGATATAGATTCTAGTATATGGCGGTTTTGTATTGAAAACTCTTCAATTAAACAGGAATTACCCACAGGCCTGGCAGCATCCGGGTTTTTCAACCGATATCCCTCGCCCTCCACCCCTTATTTTGATCGAACCGGGTTTTCATCCATAACTATTCAAACATTATCAGCTCGGAGTCGCCTCAAATTCCTCCGATCGCAACAGTTATTTACTGTTTCCCCGCCGCAGGTGGGGTTTAATTTTCAATGGCTGCACTATAATTAACGTGCGATAACTAATTTATATATAGGTAAACTGTCAGCGCAGAGGGTGCAGCAATCTACTTAAATTCGCCACCAATAAGAACCACTTATGCGGTGTGGATCGCCTTTAAGCCCATGCCCCTGTTACCTCAGGGAAATTAACTAACCTGAATATTAGGGTAGCTGGTAAGCTTTCCGGCGACAGTCGGCTATGCTTGATTCGGCGCTCTCGCAATAATTTAATGGAGGACGACAAGATGCCTCCAAGTTTGGCTATTTCGGGGATAGTGATGAAAAATGACTCTTTGGATCTGGTCAAAAGCCTCAGCCCTAGTGCAATGGATCAGATCATGCTATATCTGGCGTTTAGCGCCATGAGAACCAGTGGGCACAGGCACGGGGCGTTTCTAGACGCGGCCGCAACGGCGGCTAAGTGTGCTATTTACATGACCTATATTGAGGAGAAAAACAACCTGCGGATGACCGGACACTTGCATCACATTGAGCCTAAACGGGTGAAGGTGATTGTGGAGGAAGTCCAGGAAGCTCTGACTCAAGGAAAATTGCTGAAAATGTTGGGTTCCCAAGAACCTAGATATTTGATTCAGTTTCCTTATGTCTGGCTGGAACAGTATGGTTGGTTGCCGGGACGCCCTCGCATTCCGGGAAACAGCTTGACTGCGGATGAAAAAAAATATCTCGAAGGCAAAATTCCTCCGAATCCCCCTGACGCTCAACTGATCAATTCTTTTCAGTTTATGGAGTTGATCGAGTTTCTGCACAGGCGATCGCAAGAAGATATGCCTCCAGAAAGGCGAATGCCTTTGAGCGAAGCTTTAGCAGAACACATCAAGCGGCGCTTGATCTATTCGGGAACAGTTACTCGCATTGATGCTCCTTGGGGAATGCCGTTTTATGCCCTCAGCCGCGCTACTTACTCTCCGGCAGAGCAGGAAGAGCGGACATTTACTATGGTGGAGGATACAGCTAGATATTTCCGGCTGATGAAGGATTGGGCGGAAAAACAACCGAAGGTGATGCGAGTTATGGAGACTTTGGATATTCCGCCAGAACGCCTCGACCAAGCCCTTGAGGAATTAGATGAGATTATTCGCAATTGGGCCGATCGCTATCACAAGCAGGGCGAACCGACGATGATTGTACAAATGGTTTTTGGGCCGCAAGACGACGCTTAGTTCGATTAGTTATTAATCATTAGTCATTAGTTGATTGCTGGAGACTAATGATTAATAACTAATAACGAATAGCCCTGAAGGAAGAAACCAGTTTTTTTTGAAAAAAAACTGCGTTAATGCCTTGAATTATCGTAAAAAAGTCGGTTTCTTGGGTCGCGAATGCGTCCAGGATTAACTAAGCTAAAAAAGCTCTCCAGGTCGCCGCTAAAACGATCGCTGCGATCGCTCCTATGAGTGTATTAAAAAAATTTACTACCTCGTTGGTCAGCCACTCAAACTTTGATTGCACCGTCGCCCCAATCACGCTCTCGATGTTCGTGGCAATAAAAGCTGCAACAACACAAAAAACAATTCCTGTCAAGTCAATTAAACCGACTGCCCAACTCAACAGCGCAATCAGAATTGAGCCGACAATACCCGCAATTGTTCCTTCCAAACTTACGGCCCCTTCCGTACCCCTAGGTACAGGCTGCAAGCTGGTAATCAAAAAAGTCCGCTTCCCGTAAGCTTTGCCGATTTCGCTGGCGCAGGTATCCGAAAGTTTGGTGCAAAAACTCGCGGCGTAACCTAGCAATAACAGGGAAATAGCATCTTGCGGCACAGGAATCTTGCCTGTATTGCCTAAAATAGATAATGCCAAAACTCCCACAGCACAAAGAGTAGCGGTTAAAGCAGAACCCCAGACATTTTCCGGGCCTCGGGCACCTGAACGCTTTTCAGCTATGCCTTCTGCTTCTTTTTGGGCTTTGCCGATGCTGGTAACTCCCGATCCGACAAGAAAGTAAAACATCACCACAGCATAGCCTTGCCATCCCAAACAGACCCAGATGAGGACGCCCAATACCCAGCCGTGAAATTGGCCAGCGGGAGTGAGCAATTTTTTAGGAGCAATGGTGCCGATCGCGAGTAAAACTGTATTTAGGGCGATCGCCACCAACCAAGGATTAGACCAAGATAAATAATTAAAGAACAATTCTGAATTCTGCATTTAGTACCTCCATGAGCCAAGTATTATTTCATCTTGCCTTCCCCGTGACCGATATTGCGCAAACAAAAGCGTTCTATGTAGACGGGCTCGGCTGCGAACTAGGTCGCGAATCGCCGAATTCTGCGATTATGGGTTTGTGCGGCCATCAAATTGTCGCCCACGTCAGCCACGAACCTTTGACGCCTCAGCGAGGCATTTATCCCCGGCATTTTGGGTTAATTTTTACTTCCGAAGCTGACTGGGAAGGGCTGCTAGAAAAAGCCCAGCAAAACCACTTAAATTTCTATCAAGAACCGAGACGGCGATTTGTCGGTTTGCCTACAGAGCACCGTACTTTCTTCTTAGAAGACCCTTTCCACAATATACTGGAGTTCAAGTATTACTGTGAAGCTGAAGCAATTTTTGGCCGCAGCGAATACGCTGAAGTTGGCGACGCTATTTAGTAGTAGACCTCTCCAATAATTATTGTGGAACAGGCATCTTGACTCTTCAAGACTGTCTTTTATGGAGATGTCTAGTAGTCTCTTAGGATGCGCAAGTCGATTTGAGGTTTGAAATTTTAGATTGAAGAATTGACTCCACTGATGAACCGGGGAGGTTGAACTTTGGTCTAAAAGTTTTAGTCAGAATTCTGGTGCGTCAGAATAGAGTTATTTTTTATGTAATTGAGAATTTCTCTGCTGACGCACCCTACAAGTTAATCATTAGACAATATTGCAAACTATCTTAAAATACCTCTGCATTTCATCTTCGTTGATGTGCGATTTCCCTATCAATCAAAGATTTATGCAATAAGTTTATTGATTTTTAAATGGTTGTGACAGCGCTTCAGCGACCGCTTTTAAACTGCTGGAATGCCTCGCCATCATGGCATGGGCGAAAACAGACAATTTTACTTCTTTGGCAGCAGATATTTGGGAACTAGAAGCCGGTACGATGATGAAATCCCAATCTGTCCAAATCGAAGTAAAATTGAGCTTTTCTAACAAAGCAGCATCTCGATTTAAATCTTCCAGAAAAGCACTACCAGGACGCATTTGAACGCAGCCTTTTCCCCAGAGAGTGTAAGCCATCCAAGTACCGCTGTGAGGAGAAGATATGGCAATAAAGCGCTGCACTCGGTTAATGCCGCCTAACCTTTGCAGGTAGTAGCGAGTTACTAAACCGCCCATACTCAATCCTACTATATCTAGATGCTGTTCTGGCGGAAAGTTTTTGTCTATATAATCTGCTATTTGTTGGGCTAATTCGTCTATGCTGGCGTTGCCCCAATGGGGCGAGAGATTGAGGGTGTAGACAGACCATCCCAGTTGGGTGAGGTAGGCAGACATTTTGTTAAAAATTCCCGATTTTCTGAAGATTCCGTGAATTAGCAAGACTGGATTGCGGCTGAAATTGCTATTCATTGTTAAGTGGGAATTTTATTTTTAATAGGTGCTTTTAGTTCTTCAACTAATGCGTTAATACTTAGGGGTTCTGTCACCATTTGGCGGTGCAGCAAAACGTTGACTTTAACTTCTTTACCTACTGGCATTTGGGAGCTGTTTGAGGGTACAATTATTATGTCAAATGGCGTCCACATTGATGTAAAGTTTATGCGTTTGAGCATTGTCACATCTTGATTTAAATCGCGCAGCAAGCCACTATCGGGGCGCATATCCAGGTATCCTGGTAGGCGTAGGGAATAGGCTGTGAGGGTGCCGTGGTGAGGGGAAGATAGGGTGATGAAACGCTGTACGCGGTTTATTCCTCCGAGTCGCTGGACGTAGTAGCGGCTGACGATGCCCCCCATGCTGTAGCCTACTATGTCTAAAGATTGTTCTGGATCGAAGTTTTCAGAGATGTAGTCTGCGAGTTGCTTGGCCAGTAAGTCGAGGCCGAGGCTGCCGTCGTTGGGGGTGAGGTTGAGGCTGTGGACTGACCATCCGAGTTGGGTGAGGCGGGCGGACATTTGGCTGAAAATCATCTTTGTGTCCCAGATGCCGTGTATGAGGATGACGGGATTTCGATCGAGCGAACTGTTCATTTTGAGGGAAAATTGCTTGCTGATTACAGCATAAATCACTCCCCTAGGGACTTTTACCCCTACTAGGACAGCTAGCGAATCGGATCGAGGTACGATCGGCAATTAGTGGGAATCGCTAACAAATTCTGAGATACTTGTAAATAAGTGCAAAGCTGTGCTGGTATTTATACCTAAAATTTGCTTGGATGAGGTAGCTTAAATAAAGCAAAATGTAAATTTTGATTAATAAATGTAGACAAAAGTTGCCTTACCTCGTAATCTAACTTTGTTGACAAGCTTGTACAAATTTCTCTAAAAGAACAAAAGGAGTAAGTCTAATGTTTGGTTTTATCAAAAATTTCTTCGGCGGTATTTTCGGCTTTTTCGGCAGACTGTTGGGCTTGAAAAAGTCTGAATATTTCCTAGATTTGGGCGAGTCTGGAGCAAAGGAACCAGCAAAAGTTGAGCCTGCGAAGGTTGAAACTGCTGTTGCCAAGAAAGCTGAGACTGCTGCGATCGCACCGGCAAAAGTTGAGCCTGTTAAGTCTGAGAAGTCTGAGAAGTCTGAGAAGTCTGAACCAGCTAAAAAGGCTAAGGTAGAGAAAAAGTCTAAGAAAGAAAAAGAAAAGGAACCAGCCGCTAGCGTTCCTGCTAATGCTCCAGAACCCGCGAAGGTACCTGCTGCTGCTGCAAATAACGGGAAAGTGCCGAGTCAAGCTGAACCGATTCGGACTTTTGCTCCTAATAATTTAATGCCGACATCAAATGCAAGTCGTCGGAGCCCTGGCCCCAGCATGAACAATTTTCGGGAAATGGCTCGTCAGGTGAAAACGAAGTAGGAAATTGGGAATTGATAATAGGGAATTGGGCATTGGATAATTTCCAATGCTGGCGTTAAAAAATTAAAAATGGGATTCCTGATTTTTAATTTTAACTCTTGGTTCTATTCCCTATTTTCTTGTTTTCTGAGGAAGGCTAATCCGCTGTATAGCTGAAAAGCTGAGTCCCAAGGAGTTTCGGATTTGCGATCGACTTCTATATGAGATGCGATCTTGCTCAACATATTAGTGTAATCGAGCACTGTCTCGGCAAAGGGCGTAAATTCTGACCAAACTGTAACGTCAAGCTGGCGATCGAATATTTCCAGTAAGTTATTCCAGTTAATTCTAGTGGTACTTTGAGGAATCTGTTGAGAGTTTTTGACTCTGGATGTTTTGTTTTTCGGGTTCGGTGAACTGGGGAGATCGGCAGAAGCTTTGGTGAAGTCAACTCCTTGTTGAAATTCGTAACTTTGGTCGCAAATTCGCAGAATGCAGTTTCTGCTGGGAATGTGCAAGTCACAGATTTGAGCGTAATCTTGCCTGATTTCTCTGTGGCGAAACTGCTCGGTTCTTCGGTTGGGTGAGTAGTCCATGACTTCGATGAACATCGGCAACAAGCCTTCTACTCTTTGGGTAACTTCTGACCAGTTAAATTCGATCGCACCGAGTCGATCGAGTTGATCTTTGCAAACAACGGCTGGGGAAGAGAGAGACTTGAAGTGTTGCACTCGGAAGATTTGGATTTTTTGAATATCGGTTATGGTGGCCCAAAATACGGGAATGCCGGCGTTGAGGAGTTCTTGGCCGTAAATTCGGAGTTCGGCAATGGGGCCTGTTTTGTAAAGTCTCCAGCCGCGGCTTTGGATTTGCATCCGGGTTGTGTAGGCGTCTATTTTAAAGATTCTGCTGATATTTTGAATGGCTGCGGGTTTGTTTTCGGGGCTAACGGGTTCGAGGATGAGGAGTCCGGGTTCGAGGTTGCTGGGGTCGTTTTTGGCGGTTTCTATGGCTTGTTGGCGGACGTTTTGTTGTGCGATTTCAATCCGTTGAATGCCTTGGCGGGTCTGGGAGACGATTTTGGGGTTGGTGATGTCGCGGAGTATTTGTTTGTAGGTTGTTTGGGCTTTTTCGAGGTTGTTGGTGAGTTCGTAGTAACGGCCGATGTAGTATTGCACCCACGGATTTTCGGGGGATTCTTTTTGCAGTTGTTTGATGAGTTGGGCTGCTTGTTTGTATTCTTTGCCATCTAGGGCGGCGGCTATTTGGTTGATGTCTGTCATGGCGGTTGCGGGAATGGCGTTGTTTCTATCTTGGCTGATGTTTGGTTGGTTCCGCCACTGGTTAACAATTTTGACTCTTGTGTTAACTTATAGATATGATATGAAACTATGACAATCATTGAAAAAATACGTGTCAAAGTTGTAAAAAATGATTTTGAGCTTTCACAACACGCAGTAAACCAAAGTATAGTTCGCCGTATCAGGGTACAAGAACTCCGGGAAGCAATAATGGCTGGTGAAGTTATCGAAGAGTATCCGAATGACAAAGATGGCCCAAGCTGTTTGATTTTCGGCTTCACCACGACCAATAGACCTTTGCACGTTCAGTGCAGTTATCCATCTCGTCCTTTGGTAAAAATCATTACTTTATACGAACCAGATCCGAAAATTTGGATTGATTTTAAGTTAAGGATAAATCAAAATGAACAATGATATTTGGCAAGAAACAATGGTGGAACAAAAAGTAAGTTATACCCTTGAAATCAATGGTAAGTTTATTATTATTGAAAATGTTCCTGCTAGAGTGTGTTTGGAAACGGGAGAGCGATTTTTTTCGCCTGAAACTGTGGAACAGTTGCAGAAGATGATTTGGGAAGATAGAAAGCCGACTAGGGTGATTGAAACACCTGTTTTTGAATTTGCTTAGAGGTTGGTTAAAGTTCAGTTAAAGCTGATTGGAATTAATGGTTAAGCTGTAGGAACCTTTGCTTGTACGATCGCCTCCTTTAACAACTATTTTATAAGTGCCGTTACTAGGCAATTTTACGGTGAGTAAAGACTCTCTGCCATTCTGGGAGTTGCTTGTTTTTTCTGCAATAATTTTGCCGCTGCTGTCCAACAGTGTTATGTTGTGGTCGAATGCTCTGCTTTTGAGGTCGATCGTAATAGATTGACCTGCCCGTCCTTGAAATGTGTGTTGGCGGGATTCGCCGTCTGTGAGGGTTCCCCGCTGCTGTAGGATGGAAAGGGATGTGAGTTTTGGTCGATCGACATTGCTCAAATTTAAGCCGTAATTTGTCACGGTGGCCCCGGGGCCATTTCCTTCTCTGACTGCGATGATAAAGGCTGTTTTGTTGTTGGGTTCTCGGGCTATTTTTTCAATAAATTGGGATTGTATTTCTTTGGCTGTTAGAGGTTTAGGTTGGTTGAAATTTGGTTGTGAGGTACAGAAAAGCACGGCTCCGTCTTGATAGCGGGCTGCGTAGAACCAGTAGTTTTGACCGTTAGTTGTAAATTCGTTTCGGCTAAAGATAGTGAATCTTTCAAGTTGCGGTAGTTGTTGGTTGCGCTGGCAATTTTTATCGATGTAGATTTCGTTGGCTGATGGCTGTGGCTGGGCGAAAACTGCTGGGACGGTGGTGGTTACAATTGCTGAGATGATCGTGAGGGCGAGGGTGAAGGGCGATCGGCTTTTCATAAATACTTGTTTCTATTTATTATTGTCAGGTGTTGTACGGTCTACTTCGTATTTTATCTCTGTTTTATTAAATACTGTTCTAGCTCCGCAGTGCGCTGTTTAGTCATGCGATCCAAACATTCATTGAGGAAACCTCCATAACCCGTACCGCCACGATTTTTATAAACTTCAAATTCACAGGTTTTATCTCTTAACTTAATCCATCCTAATTGTGCTTCGGAAAGTAGCGATCGCTCTTCGCCTCTCAATTGGGACATCAGTTGTTTGTAAACCTCGTTCAGTCGTTGATCCGATGCCTCATACTTCAACCGAATACAAGTTCTGACTTGCGCATCTCCTTGCGGGTGATCGCAATTAATCTGTTGAGCAATGGGAAAGCTAGGAGATTGTGCAGAAACTGATGTTGTACCTAAAATTGCCAAAAGCGCGTGAAGCGAAGCTATCCCGTAGGGAATCGACCAAAAGGGTGATAGATCTTTTCTCAACTCTATTTTCATGGCCCGTCAACTCACCTATTTTATGAATTATTTGTTATTTGTTGATATTAGCACTTCTCAAATGCCGCTCCAACTAAAGACAAAGCCACAATCGGCGCAGTCACCGCCCTGAGAATTCTACTCCCCAAAGAAACAGCTTCAAAACCAAATTCTCTAGCCCTTTTCACCTCACCGTCAGTCCATCCACCCTCCGGCCCAACAGCAATCACAATTGCTAATTCCTCTTGTTCTTGCTCCCCCCTTATTAAGGAGGGCCGGGGGGGATCGAAACGACCAATCAAACAATCCCACAAATGCCGATTGTCCCCGCGAGCCACACAAATAAATCGATTTTTTTGACCGCAATCTTTGACAGCAATATCAAACGAAACAGACTCTAAAATCGTCGGCACAAATTGACGTTCCGACTGTTCTGCCGCCTCCGCAGCAATCCTTCTCCACCGATCGATCTTCTGAGCACTTGGTTTGAGCAAAGTTCGATCGCTCGTCACCGGCACAATACTTGCCACACCCAACTCCGTCGCCTGTCTCACAACCTCGTCAAAGCCGTTTCCCTTGGGCAAAGCCGCCATCAAAGTTACTTCCACGGGTAGCTCCCTGTTCACAGAAATCTCCTCTGCTATCGAGGCAAATAACCCGGTTTCCTGGGATTCGAGCACGGCACACCACCAATGTCCCCGGCCGTCCATCGCAATAAATCGATCGCCCTCACTCAAACGCAGCACTCGGTTTAAATAATGCTGCTGTTGTCTAGTTAAGTCGATTTTGCGATCGCAAATTTGAGTGGGACTAACTGCTAATCTTTGTAATTGAGCCATTGAATTTTGGATTGCTCTTTCCTTAATATATTTTTTTATTTAACCGCAGAGAACGCAGAGAACGCAGAGGAAGAGAAAAAGAGAAGATATAGGCAAGCGGGGTTTCAACCGCTCAAAAATAATAAAGGCAGAGCATCTACAACCGGAATTATCTTACAAATTCAAGTTTTTTTCTGCAAATGCTCTGCCTTTATATTACTTTTGCCAGAAGTCTATTGAATACAATCGAAAATCACAAATTGAAAATCAGCTTATGCTTCCTCCTTGATCTTTTTTAAATAAGTAGAAATCGCTTCTGTAGCTAGCTGTGTAATCGGCTTGCCCTGACGGGCAGCTTCTTCCTTGAGCTCGTTGTAGATTTCATCGCGGACGCTAATTCGACGGCGGACTTTGCCACCGCTAGCAGCGGCAGTCTCGTTCCCGTCATCGTTACTAGACGTAACATCTAAATCATTAATCTCAGTTGTCATCGAGTCAGTAGATTGGTAGTTGGTTACAAATTGACGGATAGATTCTAACCCGACGCGATCGCAAAAATTGCCAAAACTCTCGCTCAGTTGCCGTTTTTGCTTGAAATAAACAAAAACCGGCTCCAGAAAAGCTTCAAAATCCTTTACGTGCAGCTTTTCCTCAATTGGTTTTGCCAGCCGCGTTTGCTCGGGAGAACCGCCCAGCCAAATCTGGTAGGATTCCGGCGAACTCCCGACAAACCCCAATTCTGCCATATAAGGGCGGGCGCATCCATTTGGGCAACCTGTCATCCGCACCACCAAATGCTCGTCTTCCAAGCCCACTTTGGTCAAAAGTGCGCGAATCCGCTCTAAAATACTCGGCATCACGCGCTCAGACTCGGTAATCGCCAGCCCGCAAGTCGGCATTGCCGGACACGCCATTGCATAGCGCTCTAAGGGGTCGATCGCAGTTTCTCGCTGAATGCCGCATCGATCGAGTATTCCCTGAATTTCCTGTTTGATATCCGGCGAAATATCGTAAATCAGCACGTTTTGGTGTGGCGTCGCCCGTACCGGCAAGTTGTACTTCTGCACAATTTCCCGCAAAGCCGTTTTTAGCTGAAATGAACCTTCATCCTTGATCCGGCCATTATCCACAGAAATGCCGACAAACAGTTTGCCGTCTCCTTGTTCGTTCCAGCCCAAGAAATCCAAATACTTCCACTCAGGCAGCGGTTTAAAGGCTTCTAGGGGCTTGCCAAAATATTCGGCTACTTTTTCGCGGAACCACTGTACACCTTTGTCGTTAATCAGGTACTTCAGCCGCGCGTGCCGTCTGTCTGTGCGATCGCCGTAATCTCTTTGGGTTGCTACAATTGCCTTGACCAAATCGTAAACATCATCCTTGGCAACATAGCAAATCTCGTCAGCAACCCGCGCAAAAGTCTCTTCTTTGTTGTGAGTGCGGCCCAAACCGCCGCCAGCAAACACGTCAAAACCTTGCAACTCGCCAGCTTCATTGGTAATTACCACCAAGCTCAAATCCTGAGAGTACAAGTCAATTGAATTGTCTCCCGGCACGGTAACGGAACACTTGAACTTGCGCGGCATATAATGGCTGCCGTAAATCGGTTCCTCTTTGTCGTCGCTAAAGATTGTGCCGTTGCCGTTTTTCTGTCTCGCGGCCTTCACTGCGGGGTCTTCCTCGGCCGAAACAGCTTTTTCGCCGTCCAGCCAAATTTCGTAATAAGCACCGGTTTGCGGCGTCAGCAAATCGGCGACATTGTTGGCGTATTCCAGCGCATACTTGTATTCTGGGCTATTTTTGTACGGTGCTGGCGGTGCCATGACGTTGCGGTTCAAGTCGCCGCAAGCTCCCAAGGTTGACCCCATATTTTTAATAATTGAGGAAAACACTGCTTTAAGATTTTTTTTCAACACCCCGTGAAGTTGGAAACCTTGGCGCGTTGTAACGCGGATGGTGTGGTTGCCGTATTCTTCAGATAGCTTGTCTAAGGCTAGATATAATTGCGGTGGAGTGAACCCGCCGGGATTGCGGGTGCGGAGCATGAACTGATAGTCTTTTTCTTGTCCTTTAACTCGATTGTCGCGGTTGTCTTGCTGGTACGAACCGTGAAATTTGAGAATCTGAATCCCGTCTTCGGTGAAGTGGGTAGTTTCTTGTAACAGTTCAGTCGCAACGGGTTCTCGTAAATAGTTGCTGCGTTCTTTAAGACCTTCTGATTTAGAGGGTTTGCGCGCAACAGGGGTTGAAGTGGAAGATGTGATCATGGGAATGTATAGTGCCAGTTATAATTAGATACAGCCGATCGAATATTTCTTGACAATGTGACACTTGACAAATTTGCACTTGACAAATTTCCTCAGAAATGCTGTGTCGGATCTGTTGACAACTCGGTTAACAACTAAGTTAATAACGGTAATCCGCTAGGAATTCTGATGGTGCTTAATTGTAACACGATCGAGCGGGGGCTGAAAAATTGTAATTAAGAGTTTATACTTTCGCTCGCTTAAGTTTACGAAACTTTAGAAATAATTAACCTCAACCTTTGAAACTATGTCACTGTATGACGAAGACACCTTTGTAGTCTTAGAAACAAACCAGTCAGAGCAGTTTTTGAGTGCGGCGGAACTGTTAGAAAAGCTGAAAACCGTGTTAGCCGAGGAACACGAAGATTTGCCGCAGGACGTGGATAAAATATCTGGCGTGGAAGCTCAAGCCAAGTATTTGATTGATACTTATTGTGAATTAGATGTCGGGCCGGGAAAATTTTTGCAGTGGTACGCTGTGCGCTTGGAAAAGTAATTTTGGGAATGCGGATTGGTAATACAGTTAGCCGTTAGCAGTTAACATTCAACAATTATTCAATCTAAAATCCAAAATCTAAAATCTAAAATCGGTTAATCTTCTAACTGTTGAACCGATGATACTTCAACTGCGGTAACATCGATCGTACCGGGCGGTGTCAAGCGACTAAAATGACCTTCCTCTATTTTCAGAGGTTCGCCGCAGTTGGCACACTGAAACTGAGTTTGATTTAAAGCTGGAAATTCGTATTGACAAACTGGACACTTGTCCTGAATTAAATTGCGTTTCAGCCACCACTGAAGCGCGAAAAATGCGACCACAGGCGTCAGCAACAAAAAAGCTACTACAATCAACACTGATTTAACTATCCAACCCAAACCAATTGACACCAACAAACACGCGATGCCCAGCAGTATCAGCCAATTGCTAATACGGGGTAGCTTGAAAGATATTTTGGGGGTGCCTTGGTTCACGGTGGTCTCCTTGGGTGTCTTTGCAGGTAGGCATAACTCTATCCTACTCAGAAATTCAGGCGGTCGATCGAGTTAATTTTCCCATTGTACACCCAGAAACCGCTCTCTACGGCATAAGTTTATCTGAGCCAGAGGGTTGAAAAATTCCTTGTAAGGATTGACAAAGGGTTTCAAAACTAAATCTTGCGAGGGTTTGTTCTCTCAACCAGTGGCGATCGCACCTTTTATCCTCCCCTCGCAGCATTTCCACACAAGCAACCGCTACTGCTGCCGAATCTCGGTGGGGAACTCTCCATCCCAGTTTACCATCTTGCAGCGGATCGGCCGACCCGTCCGCGTCTCCCGCGAGTACGGGTACTCCGCAAGCCAGCGCTTCCAAATAAACTATACCGAAGCCTTCCTGGGAGGGCATTACATAAGCATCGGCCAACTGGTAATGGGCTGCTAAATTTTCTGTCGGTACAAAACCCGCAAATATTACTCTTTCGGTAACTCCCAAATCATCAGCGAGTTTGGCTAATCTAGATCGATCGTCTCCTCTGCCAATAACTAAGTATTTCACATTCGGAAAAGTTTTGGCTATTTGCGGCAAAGCTTGAATTGTGACATCGATGCCTTTGTAAATATCTGTCGATCGCAATCTGGCTACAGTCATCAATATTTTAGCACCAACCAAATTGTACTGCTCTAATAAATCCTGTGGCTTCGGCCCAGTCGTAAATATATTTACATCTACAGTACAAGGCACTATTTGGAATTTTTCGGGATTTAAGTTGTTAATTTCGCAAGTGCGATCGCGCGTGTACCTGCTAATAGTCCAAATACTCTCAGCTTGTCTCATTGCTGTTTGATATTTGGGCGGAAGCGGTTCCCACACTTCCTTGCCGTAAGTTAAAATCGTGTAGGGAATTCCCAGCGGCTGGCATAAAGTTTGAATCAGCGGTGCGAGTTTGATGTGACCGCAAAAAACCCGTTCCGGTCGTTTTTGCAGCAAGCGAGTTAGTAATACTGTAGCAAACTTAAGACGGCCAAACCAGGGATTCTCGGTTTTGAGGTAATAAAATTTCAGATTTTTTGACTTGTAAAGATTGTTGCAGTCTGGGGAATCTCGCAACAGCAAAACTTCAGCTTGCGGCGAGTTTGTCCTTGCAGTTATGGACAGGTAAGCTTTAAAAATGTCTTTAACGTAGGATTGAATGCCGCCTTCGCTGGCAAATATTTCTAAGAAACAGAATAGGTAATTTGTCGATCGCATCTCAGATTTAGGCATTGACAGCGCAGACAATTATTGCTGTAGAGTAACTTGGCAAAAAAGGGCGATCGCCATTGTCCAGAGCTTTTAAACCATGTCAATATGACTGTAGTTGCAGGTTTTACAGCCAAATATTGGACTTATCTACTCTCACCGTTGGTTTTGAGCGGCGATATGCTTTTTAACTAGCGCTTTTTAACTAGCTGCATGGGTGAGCGCGAAGCTTCGCTTTCAGTTTACTATGATCTACCGTTATTGACTGTAAGCTTAATGATTTTTTACAATATCCTACCCCAAGCAAAATTTAAGATTTATTGAGTTGGTGCGGCGCGTGCGACCATAGTGTGGATTAGCAGAGCGGTGGCGATCGAGGCAATCGCATTTTTAGTTTTTGGTGAAAGTATGGTCTATCTAAAGATAGATATAGAGCCAGTATGTAACTGTTATCATCAGCAACATAGAGAGTTAAATTAAATATGACTCAGCCAGGTTTTAAAAACAATTTCTGAAAGATTTTGTCTAAAATATTCTCCTAAAATTTTTTCACGCCTTGCTAAAAAATTAATGCTCAGAAAGCATTAGAATAATTAAGATGGTTGATTATTTTTGAATCGAGGAGAAAGATTAATATTCATATCTTTTCGTTTACAAAAGTAGTCTAGCGAGCCGAGCGAGAAAGTTTTACGAGCTGAAAATAAACACGATCTCGTACAACCGCGTACAAAGAAAAGCCGCTCACCTAAAACATTAGGTATTCGAGCTTAAACCTAACAAAAGCTAATGTTAGGTTGGCAACGTCATATTTACGAGCGACTCTCTCCAAACGAGAATTCATTGGAGTTTGAGGTGAAACGAGTAACGATCGCACTCAGTCTTTTTAGTCTACTCAGCAGCACTCTGGCAAGTTGCACCGCAGCTTCCCAGAAGGCTCAAAACAGTATACAACCAAGCAGCTCCGAACTTTCATCAGTTGCTGTAGCAGTCCGCGACCTCGGCAATCCATTCTTCGTACAAGTTGGCAAGGGCGCTGAGGCCGAAGCCAAGAAAATCGGCGGTGCAAACGTTAGGACAACTCTCGTTTCCAGCGGCGACGATTTAAATCAGCAATTTAATCAAATCGAAAACTTTATTGCCTCTAAGGTCAGCATGATTGTACTCAATGCTGCGGACACAAAAGGCATTGCACCCGCTGTCGAAAAAGCCAAGCAAGCCGGAATTCCGATAATTGCAGTTGATACCGGCGCCGAGGGAGGCGTGGATGCCACAGTTACTTCAAATAACGTGCAAGCTGGCGAAGTAAGCTGTCAATATATAGCCGAT
The DNA here is from genome assembly GCF_036701085.1 of Microcoleus sp. Pol7_A1. Lineage (NCBI taxonomy): Bacteria > Bacillati > Cyanobacteriota > Cyanophyceae > Oscillatoriales > Microcoleaceae > Microcoleus > Microcoleus sp. Pol7_A1. Next base: position 117,095 of record NZ_JAUBQD010000005.1, on the reverse strand, counting down.
CGCTTGCAAGGAAAAGGCAGCGTTGTGATTATCAACGGGCCTCCCGTCGCTTCAGTGGTTGAGCGAGTTCAGGGTTGCCAGAGTGTCTTCTCCAAATATCCAGAACTCAAGGTTCTTTCCAAAGATCAGAACGCTGAAGGCAGCCGCGATGGCGGGTTGAGAGTCATGAGCGATTTGCTGACTTCTTTCCCAAAAATTGATGCTGTTTTTGCAATTAATGACCCCTGTGCCATTGGTGCAGAATTAGCAGCCAAACAGGCACAAAGGAGCGAGTTCTTTATTGTTGGAGTCGATGGTGCACCTGAAGCTTTAGATGCGCTCAAGCAGAACAACAGTTTATTTGTGGCTACAGCAGCTCAAGATCCATTTCGCATGGCAGCCAAGGCCGTTGAAGTCGGGAACGACATTCTCAAAGGAAACAAGCCAGCCAATCCAAACATTCTGATTCCAGTCGCGCTGATTACTCGCGAAAACGTCAATCAACATAAAGGCTGGACAAGTGAATAAACCAGGAATCGCTGGAAACCGAGTTGTTTGGGAAATTACTTATTTTTAGTAGTCATTCGGCTATTGCTAGGGGTAAGGTGCCCAATGAGCACTATACAGAGAGATCTGCCATTAATTCCACAAATTGATGGAGCCAAACTCGACTTGTAATTCGCATAAAATTACGGTATTTGCGATGGTAAATAGCACTCAAGATTCAATTAAAACTAAGCCCGTCCTCGAAATGCAAGGTATTAAAAAAACCTTTCACGGTTTTACAGCCTTGCACGATGTAAATATAACCGTTTACCCGGGTGAAGTCCACGCCCTCATGGGGGAAAACGGTGCGGGCAAAAGTACGCTGATGAAAATTCTGGCGGGAGCCTACATAGCCGATGCAGGCGAAATCAGAATTGACGGTCAAGCTGTTAAGATGATAGACCCCGCTCAAGCCAGAGATTTAGGGATAGCGATTATTTATCAAGAACTCAATCTCGCCCCCAATCTGACAGTTGCTGAAAACATTTTTATGGGCAGCGAGCTGAAGAAAGGAGGTACATTTTTAGACCAAGATGAAATGCGGCGCAAGGCATCTGAGGTATTAAAAAACCTCGATGCAAATTTTGAGGCTGGAGACCTGGTTTCGACACTTTCAATTGCCGAACAGCAGCAAGTGGAAATAGCGAGGGCGCTCAAACACAATAGCCGAATTTTAGTGATGGACGAGCCGACGGCCGCGCTTTCAGACCGCGAAACAGATAAGCTTTTTGAAGTGGTTCGCCGCTTGCGGAATGAGGGCATTGCTATTATTTATATCAGCCACAGAATGGCAGAAATTTATGCCCTTGCCGATCGCGTGAGCGTCATCCGTGATGGCGGGTATATTGGCTCTCTTGAAAAGCACGAAATTTCGGCCGAACGCCTGGTGGAAATGATGGTGGGTCGTTCTTTACAGGATTTGTACGAAAACAAGCATGAAATAACACCTGGTGCAGTAGTTCTTGAGGTAACAAATTTAAGCGACGGCCACAAAGTAAAGCCGGCCAGTTTTAAACTTCATGCGGGCGAAATTTTGGGTTTAGCGGGTTTAGTTGGCGCCGGCAGAACAGAACTTGCCCGCCTAATTTTTGGTGCTGATCGGAAGGTAAGCGGTGAAATAAAACTGGAAGGTCGTCATCTCAATGTCTCGACACCCGATGAAGGAATGGCCGCCGGAATTGCTTACGTGCCAGAAGATCGCAAGGCTCTCGGACTATTTTTAGAGGCTAGTTCGGGTGAGAATATTACCATGAATGTCCTCGATCGAGAAGCAAAAGCTGGCATTATTAACGAAATTTTTCTCTTGAGAATTGTCAATGATGCTATTAATAATTTGCAGATTCGCCTTGCAAGTCCGAGCATCAGGGCAATGGATCTTTCTGGGGGAAATCAGCAGAAGTTGCTGCTAGCGCGTTGGTTGGCTATCAACCCAAAGGTACTTTTGCTAGATGAACCGACGCGGGGTGTGGACATTGGCGCCAAAAGCGAAATTTATCGAATTATTAGCGATTTGGCAGCCAAGGGCGTAGGTATTTTAATGATTTCCAGCGAACTGCCGGAAATTGTGGGAATGAGCGATCGCGTCTTAGTGATGCGAGCAGGAAGCCTCGTCGGTGAGGTAGGCGGATCGACTGGGGAAGCAATTACGCAAGAGAACATTATGGCTTATGCCACCGGGGCAACAGAGGTAAAAAAATCATGAGTCAAACAGAAGTAAAAAGCACCAGAAATCAATCAAGCGATCGGCAGAAAACAAGTAAAGCTCAAGCTTGGAGAAATTTTATCCAAGTTGCCGGTATCCTGCCGATTTTGGTGGCCATATGTGTAATTTTTTCCCTGGTAACGCCCAACTTTCTTTCCTTAGGAAATTTGATCAATGTCATTCGGCAAGCATCGATCAATATTGTCCTAGCTACCGGCATGACTTTTGTGATTTTGACGGGCGGGATTGACCTTTCTGTTGGGTCAATTTTGGGCGTGACGGCAGTTGTCGGGGTGCTGGTTTCCTTAGTTCCAGGTCTGGGTTGGTTTGCCGTACCGGCGGCGTTAATAGCCGGAGTATTTTTGGGATTAATTAACGGCTCGCTAATTGCCTATTTAGGTTTGCCTCCGTTCATCGTAACCCTGGGTTCTTACACAGCTTTGCGGGGTGTTGCTTATTTAGTAGCTAACGGCACTACCGTTATTAATAGAAATCTGAATTTTGCTTGGGTAGGTAACAATTATGTCGGCCCAATTCCCTGGTTGGTTATTATCGCTTTTCTCGCAGTTTTAGCGAGTTGGTTTGTTTTGCGGCGGACTGTTCTCGGAAGGCATATTTACGCCGTGGGAGGCAACATTCGGGCAGCACGATTGACAGGTATTAAGGTGAGTCGCGTGCTGTTATTTGTCTATGGCGTCAGTGGCTTGCTTTCTGGTTTAGGTGGAATTATGAGCGCGTCGCGCCTCTACAGTGCGACGGGGATGTTAGGGCAAGGCTACGAATTAGATGCGATCGCTGCTGTAATTTTGGGAGGAACCAGTTTTACAGGTGGAATTGGCACTATTTGGGGTACTTTGCTGGGGGCTTTAATTATTGCCCTGCTCAACAATGGACTAACTCTCATGAACGTGTCTTTCTTCTGGCAGTTAGTTGTGAAAGGTCTAGTGATAATTATCGCAGTGACGATTGACAAACTTCGCACCGGTTCAAGCGCAGCGTAATATTGCTAATTCGGTCGATCGGTTCCTTATGCGGAGCTTTGTCCTATGCACATCCAGCATTTTCCTCACCTGATTACTGCTTTTATCCTGGCATCACCGGGTGTATTTCTACTAACATCATCCCCAAGTTTTGCTGCACCAATTGATAGATTAGTTGCTCCTGAACCGTTAAATACCTTGGCAGAAAAACCCTTCGCGCAGGTGAATTCTGTCTCTCAACTCTCGGATGTAAAACCGACTGACTGGGCGTTTCAGGCGCTGCAATCTCTAGTAGAACGCTACGGCTGCATTGTCGGTTATCCCGACGGAACTTACAGAGGAAACCGGGCGCTGACGCGGTACGAATTTGCCGCAGGATTGAATAGCTGTCTCGATCGAGTCAGCGAACTAATTGCCACAGGAACAACCAACCAGATTACTGGGGAAGATTTAGCGATCGTCCAAAAGCTGCAAGCAGAATTTGCCACTGAATTATCGGTGTTGCGGGGTCGAGTCGATGCTCTCGATGCACGCACAGCCGAACTAGAAGCGAATCAGTTCTCGACTACGACGAAGCTGAATGCGGAAATTATTGTGGTGGTAACAGATACCTCGGGTAACAGTGTTGGGGATTCGCGCGATCGCACCAACACTATTATTGCCAACCGGGGGCGATTAAATTTTGAAACCAGCTTCACCGGTCGCGATATGCTGAGAACCCGTTTGGAATTCGGCAACTTGGGCAGGATTGCCGACAACACGGGTACAAATATGACGGCATTGAACTTTGATGGCAATGTCGATAACACAATCACCGTCCCTCACATATTGTATGTCACCCCGCTGACCTCTAATCTCTCGCTGACCGTGGGCCCCACAGGTGTTGGGTATTCCGATATTACCGATTTGCTGACTCCTCCCACGATCGCTAGCGATAGTGAGGGAATTCCCTCGAAGTTCGGACAATACAGCCCCCTCTACCGCCGGGGAGGTGGCGGTGCTGCTGTCAACTGGACGATCGTCAAAAAACTCACCCTGACTGTGGGCTATGTCGCCGGCAATCCCAATCTCTCGCAGCAAAGTAACGGTTTATTCAACGGTTCCTACAATGCTCTAGTTCAGCTTGCCTACCGGGGCGATCGCGGAGCAATTGGCGTAGCCTATTCTCGTACCTTTGCACCAAGCGGTAAAGCCGACCTCACAGGCGGTACGGGCAGTTTTCTGGCTGCGCGACCGTTTGGGGACAATATTGCTACATCCAGCGATTCTGTAGCCGTACAAGGATTCTACCGCCTTGCTCCCCGCTTCCAAGTTCACGGTTGGGGCGTTTATACTCGCGCCAATGCAGAAAATTCCGGTGTTAGCAGCGTTTCGGATGGTAGAGGTGGCGTGGTTTTGCTAAATGTTGACGGTAACGATCGCGCCGATATTGTGTATGCAGCGATCGGGATAAGTTTCCCAGATGTAGGAGGTGAAGGCAACCTACCCGGGATTTTGGTGGGTTTGCCAGGTCGCGTGACGAGCAGTAATGTGCGCCGCGAGCGAGATACTTCCTATCACATTGAAGCGTTCTATCGCTTTCAGGTCAACGACAACATTTCCATCACCCCTGGTGTTTGGGCCGTTGTTAATCCTGAGAATGACAGCCGCAACGACACTCAATGGGTTTGGTTGCTCCGCACGGGCTTTAACTTTTAACCGGAAAGATATTTTACTAACCTAGTCCTGGACGCAAAAACCCAGTTTCTTGACGTAATTGCCTCATTTGAGACGATAATCACAAGAAACCGGGTTTTTTAGACTGATATTGCATCCAGGGCTTCAATTCCATGCCACACAACAAAAAACCCCTACCATTGCTGGCTGGGGTAGAAAATTATCAGGGTGCATCTACTAATGTGCTTACTATAGCATCTATTGTGGGGTGTCACCCCTGATTGGTGACACCCTGGAAGATTTTTTAATTACAATAAATTATACTTGAGGTTATAAAACATTGAGAAAACTTGTATATGAGAGCGGATTGTCGCTCTTAACCTAAGATAGGACAGACGCAGGAATCCTCAGAAACCTTGTTAATTCATAGATTTATGCTTGCCAAAGCCAAGATTTTCCAAGAAACCGGGTTTATGAGCGCAAGTCCGATAAAATTTAAAATTTAGAATAAATCTGTGCTAGACCTCAAATTAATCCGAGAAAACCCGCAAGCCGTGCAAGAAAGCCTCAACCTGCGCGGAGGTAACTATGAAATCGAGCCGATTTTGCAATTAGACAAACAGCAGCGGGAGTTGGAAGGCAAGCGATCGCAACTGCAAGCCCGCAGCAACGAAATTGCCAAACTCATCGGTCAAAAAAGAAAATCGGGTTTACCCCTCGAATCTCCCGAAATTCAAACTTTGCAAGCCGAAGGCAACGAAGTCGGCACGCAGTCGAACGAACTGCAAGCACAGGAAAAAGACCTAAAAGCTCAAATAGAAGCTTTATTGCTACCGCTGCCAAACTTGCCGAGCCCGTCAACGCCGATCGGCAAAAATGAAGAGGAAAACATCGAAATCCGGCGCTGGGGAGACGAATACATTCCCCAAAATTCCGGTATTTTACCGCACTGGGAAATCGGCGATAAATTAGGAATTCTCAACTTTGAACGAGCCGTAAAAATCGCTCAGCCCCGCTTTGTGTGCTTAATTGGAGCTGGTGCAGCCCTGGAAAGAGCGATAATTCAATTTATGCTCGATCGCCACACAAAAGCAGGTTATGTAGAAGTTATTCCCCCATTTTTAGTTAACACTGAATCCCTGACTGCTACGGGCCAATTACCCAAATTTGCTGAAGAAAGTTTCAAGTGCGACCAAGATGATTTGTGGTTAATTCCTACTTCCGAAGTTCCGGTTGTCAATTTGTACAGAGGTGAAATTTTGACAGCAGAACAGTTGCCAATTTATCACTGTTCTTACACTCCTTGCTTTCGCCGCGAAGCTGGTAGTTACGGCAAAGATACGCGGGGATTAATTCGATTGCACCAATTTAATAAAGTTGAATTGGTGAAACTCGTGCATCCGAGTACCTCGGAGGCAGAACACGAAAAGTTAGTGCAGGATGCTGAGGGAGTTTTGCAGGCGCTGAAATTGCCTTACCGGGCGATCGAACTGTGTACGGGCGACTTAGGTTTCGCGGCAGCAAAAACCTACGATTTAGAGGTGTGGCTGCCATCTGCGGGCAAATACCGCGAGATTTCCAGTTGTTCAAACGTCGCAGATTTTCAGGCGCGGCGGGCAAATATTCGCTTTAAAGAAGCGGGGAAAAAAGGCACTCAATTTGTTCACGCCCTCAACGGTTCCGGTTTAGCTGTGGGCCGCACAATGGCGGCAATTTTGGAGAATTACCAGCAGCCAGACGGAACTGTAAAAGTGCCGGAAGCCTTACAACCCTATTTGGGACGGGAAGTTTTATAACTCACTAGGTCATTGAAATCGCCGAGTAATATTAATTCCGGTTGCATCGGAATTAATATTACCCGAAATCAGGACACGGCACTGCCGTGTCCCCACAATTTATCACCGTAGGGATACGGCACTGCCGTATCCTCTATATCATTCCGGCGCAGCCGGAATTGATACTATATTACAAATTTCTTAGAGCTTCCTTGATATCGAGGGCTAAAAATCTATCCAATGCGAGATACATCCAGTAAACAGATAACTGACTGTCACTGCTAGTCTTGTGAAATCCCAAAGCCAGAGCCTGTTTTTCGTACATGGGGTGAATCATCAGCGTGTACAAGTCGCAAAGATTGGGGAAATCTGTTTGCATTTCGACTAAAAATTTTTGTGTGTCTTCGAGGAAAGGAATTCGGTATTCTGACAAATACTGCGGATCGATCATCCAACTGCGGACAAATACAGACTGGCAATTTGGATCTCCTGGTAGCGCCATATTGAAAGGATCGATCTCGGAAATAGAACTTAAATGAAGGCTTTTGCTAGGAGCGTTAAAAAAATTTACTTCAGATTCCGTAGCGGTGGGATAAAGTAAGTAAAACCCGACTGGATTGAGATTATCTGAGCGGCGCAAAACTCGCATTCCCTTTGAGTATTGACTGGCCAAAAGCCGCAGGATTTTAGCAATTTTGTGGGGAACGGCGTTAGTGTTGCGGTTCATCCAGTTGTAATTGGTGGCTAATAAATTTGCAACGGGAATCGCGTCGCACCGGGGGTTAAAATTATCTAATTCGAGTTGTACGGGATTTTGAGGTTCGGAAATATTTAAAATTTCTGGAATGGGTTGAATTTCTATTTCTGTAGTGTTACCGTCAAAGTGTTTTTTAATTAACCCCAGGGCTGCTAATTTATCTAACATCATTCCCGCCGCCCGATCGCTACCGCGATCGGAATCGCAGTAAAATAGTTCTGCGGCTTCCCGGTGAGTGCACTGCACTTCTGTTGCGGGCAATTCCAGTTTCCCCAGCGGCGGTTTGAGGCGGGGCTGATTTTCCTGAAGCTGTTTAACCAATAAGTAAATCCACAGCCTGATAAAGCATTCAGCCCTAGTGCGAGTTACGCCGACTCGTTTCATCAACAGCGAGACAGCCGTGCGTCGTTGAGATTGAGAATACCAAACATTTATTTCTTCCAAATCCATTGTAGTTGCCAAGCAGTGAAGGAACTCTACTTACATATTGGCTCACTTTCTGAAAAAACTTCACCATGATTCAGGTGACTTGTGCTTGCTGTTGCTCGATTTCTGTGATTTCGAGAAGCTTGACAAAATAGCTAGTTTCTCGTTGCAACTTCACTGCTTCCCAAGCCACAATCAATTTTAGATATTTCTGGCTTGATTTAACACAACAACGAACCCGAGTAAATTAGCAACTTGAGAGGTTTACCCCATGTACAGTGCTTATATCAATCGGATTGGCAAATTTTTACCCGGCTCGCCAATTAATAATGATGAGATGGAAGAGTATCTCGGCAAAATTGCCTCGCGCCCTTCGAGAGCCAGGCAGCGAATTCTCAACAGCAACGGCATTCAACAGCGCTACTACGCGATCGACAAACAGCAGCAAACACTATATTCTAACAGCCAAATGGCAGCGTTTGCCGTCCGTGACGCGCTCGCCCAGGGAAATTTGGAGCCAGGGGCGATCGACTTATTGGCCTGCGCTACCACTTTACCAGATTTATTAGTACCGGGATTTGCCAGCACAGTACACGGGGAACTTTCCGAATTATCTCCCCTAGAAATAGTGTCAACTCAAGGAGTTTGCTGTGCCGGAGTTAGTGCTTTAAATTACGCCACATCCCAAATCGAACTAGGCAAAAAACAAACAGCAATTGCCGTCGCTTCCGAATTTCCCTCGCGCCTGTTCAAAAACACCAAATTTGAAGATGAAACTTCCGTGCAAGCGGGAAAACCCCTGCCTTTCGATACAGAATTTCTGCGCTGGATGCTATCAGACGGTGCCGGAGCCTTTTTGCTGCAAAACCATCCCAACTCCACGGGAATTAGTTTAAAAATAGAATGGATTGAACTGGTTTCTCATGCCAACGCCTATCCTGTTTGTATGTATTCAGGATTAGCAAACGAAACATCAACCAAAAGCTGGCTGGATTATTCCTCCTACCTCGATGCAGCCACAGCGGGAGCTTTTGACTTGCGGCAAAATATTCGCTTGCTGGACAATGTAATGAAATTAGGCATTGAAGGTTGGCTGCGGTTGATTAAATCAGGGAGGGTTTGTCCGCAAGAAATAGACTGGTTGCTTTGCCACTACTCGTCTCACTTTTTCCGGGGACAAATTGTAGAACTTCTGGAACAAGCAGGCTGCATGATTCCCGAGGAAAAATGGTTTACTAATTTGTACACGCGGGGAAATACAGGGTGCGCTGCGATTTATTTAATGTTAGAGGAATTGTTCAATTCTGGTAAGTTGCAGCCCGGGCAAAAAATCTTTTGCTTTGTGCCTGAAAGCGGGCGATTTACAACCGCCTACATGATGTTAACTGCTGTGACAAATACCAATCAACCTATAATTTCTCAAATTTCTAACTTTCTTGAGTTTCCCGAAGCTTCGCCTCTCGAAAGCGTTAAACCTGAACAGCCCAACTCTCCGCAAGCTTATTTGTTGCGGGAGTTAGCATGGATTTGGCTGAAGTTCGATCGCGAAATTCGTTCTGTTCCCATTGTCCGCAAATTGTACCGGGGAGAGTTTACAATAGAAGACTATCAAGCTTTACTTTGCAATCTGCGCCCGCAAGTTGTCGAGGGAGCTCGCTGGATTGCTCGCGCTGCTTCTAACATGAGTGATTTTCGACTGCGATCGACTTTTATCGGTCACGCCCAAGACGAACACCGCGACTATCAAATGCTAGAACAAAATTATGTTGCTGTGGGCGGTGAATTGTCAAAAATTGTGGAATATGATAAGAATATTGGCAGCGAAGCACTGTCAGCTTTTATCTTCCACCAAGCCTCGCGGGAAAATCCGGTTGATTTAATTGGCAGTATGTTTATCATCGAAGGATTGGGAAATCGGTTGGCAGGAAAATGGGCAAAACAAATTCAAGAAACTCTCGGTTTGCAAGATGAACAAGTATCGTTTTTAGCTTATCACGGAGCTAACGACGAGTCGCACCTCGGCAAACTGGAAAATTTGATTAATGCCGAATGGATGACAGATGATATAGCCCGCCGCATTGTCAAAACCGCTCGTGTCACTGCTCGTTTATATTTGCTGCAATTGGAGGAAATTCGCTAATGCAAAAGCTGCAAAAACAAGATACCGAAAATCTCCCAGATGAGCGAAAAATCCCTTACGCTACCAAACCTTACAACCGCCGAGATCCGAATGTTTGGGACGTGCTGTTTTGCGATCGGTCGATTCCCGTCGATTTAGTCGCCAAAGCCTACATGATGCGGGATTTGCAAAACTGGACTCGCAATTATTTGCTCATCCCGATCAAAGTAATTGCTAACTTGTTGCTCGCGTTAATTATGACAACAAAGCGCTTATTGCCCTTTCAATTTCGCGCTTACACTTTAATGCACAAATCGGCTGCATTTTTCCTGAATAACTTTGTCTCGCCAGAAGCTTGTTATTTAATTGTCCGGCACATCTGCGCCGGCTCCAACATTATCAACTTCTTGATTGACAACGGCCCCGACACCCAGATTGAAAAGTCAAAGCTTTATCCGCGCACAGTTAGCGATTTAGCTAACAATGCGTTTCTCGAACACGACTTAATTCTCTATAACTTTGTCTGGGATTACAACCAGGCAATGCTGACAAATCCTAACTGGTTGCAGGCAGTCAAAAAACGGGGAATTAATTATGATAGCATTCAACCAGTAGAAGTTTCAATAGATTTTGAAAAACGCAGATGGCTAAAAATTCTGGATTTAGAATCTGCGATCGAGCTGTTTAAAGTATTTTATTCTCTGTGTTTGACTAGCGACGAATTTGCGCGAGCAGTGATGTCGCTTCAGTTAGATGAAAACTTCGGAGTTTACGTCAGCGAGATTACTGGAAATTGCGACTGGAATCATGTAATTGTCAACCGCCATCCGCTAGCGCCAAACAGTCCGTTTAATGCGGCACGCGACTTGTTTTTGCACGGGATAATTTCGGAATATCTATATCGGTATTTGGAACTGCAAAAAGAGATGAACTAAACTCCGATTAAATAACCCTAAATACCGTAGGGTGGGTTTTACCAAAAATATTTAATAACCGCAAACAATCTACCTAAACCCGCCTCATACAACTAATAATCTACATCAACCCTTTCTTTGATATAAAAAAAATGTAGATTCCAATTGACCGTTGAGCGGGGCGGGTTCACGAGATTGTTTTTTTAGGCATAGATGGCTGGTAAAACCCGCCCTTACGCAATCAGAAATTATAGTGGATTTTTCAGGTAAAGTTAATAGGAGAACTCAAGCTGCTGCTAGCTGTAAGTATTCCGCTGATTTCGGCAAATTCTGATTCACAACAATCCATTTACCTGTAATCGGGTCGCGGTAAGTAATAAACGGATTGGATTTTAAGGGTTCACTGCAAGGTTTAGCCGCCATTTGTACACACTCCCAAAAACTGGTATTGAATAACTACTACAACACCATACCTTTAATCATCGGATGTTTTGCCTAAAATCTGCGTGATTTATACCTGAACAATAGGTGATATTTTAGGTATGGTTTGGTGACAGCGAGCAGTGGCCTAATGTGATTGAAAACTGCGTTGGCAGTGAGCAGTATCACCAAAAAGCATCCGTAAAAAAAATCTGCCTTTTGGCTTTTACCTTCTACCTTCAAGAGGGCGACTATTTTAGTGTAGATCTGATATTATTAAGTAAGGTAAAGACGTTTATCAGAGATCCCCTCACAAACTTATGGTGCTATTTGGATTTGGCAAAAAGTCGAGCCTGCCCTCTCCCCAAGAGGCATTACCGGGACGGGCAGAGTCGATGTCGGTACCGGCAAGTCACTTTGTTAACGGCAATCCGCTCAAACCTCCCTTTCCAAACGGCATGGAGACTGCCTTGTTTGGCCTGGGCTGTTTTTGGGGAGCAGAACGCAAATTTTGGCAGCAAAATGGAGTTTTTTCGACGGCTGTTGGCTACGCAGCCGGGATTACTCCAAATCCTACTTACAACGAAGTTTGCAGCGGGATGACGGGACATAACGAAGTAGTTCTGGTTGTGTTCGATCCGAAAGTAATTAGTTACGAAACGCTGCTCAAAGTTTTTTGGGAAAGTCACAATCCTACTCAAGGAATGCGTCAGGGAAACGATTCTGGTACTCAGTACCGATCGGGAATTTACACGTATTCAGCTACCCAAATGCAGCAAGCTGAAGCTTCGCGAGATGCTTACCAGCAGGCTTTGACGGCGGCCGGTTACGGGAAGATTACCACTGAGATTATTGAGGCTCCTGAGTTTTATTACGCAGAAAGCTATCACCAGCAGTATCTTGCTAAAAACCCGAACGGTTATTGCGGTTTGGGCGGTACAAAGGTTTGTTTGCCTGCTATGTCTCAGGCTTAAAACTTGACCCAGCTTAGGGATAGGGACACATAGTTCAGGACACAACAATGTTGTGTCCCTAGAACATAGATCGGGACACAACATTGTTGTGTCCCTACACAAGAGGGCTTATAGAAAGCAACAAAAAGCTGAATATGTTAGTAGTTTAAAACAGGTATTAAATGTTGAGTGCTGTTGTAATTATCAATCTACTAATATCTCTGGTTTGCTTTTATATCGCTGCGAAGGTGTGGAAAATCAGGCGGACGATCGCACTTTTAGAAATTCGGATCGCGGCAATCGAACGCTGTAGCAGCAATGTCCTCAGCACGTCGCCGGATTTTCTTGCTAACAGGCAGCAAGGTACCCGCCAACTGCGACGGCGTTATCAACAATTAGAATTGCAACTGCAACAAGTTCAGCAACTTTTGGGATTGCTGGGTTTGGGACGGACACTTTGGCGGAGGCGCGCTCGACCTTTGAGGTAAGCTATCCTAAAACAGTCGCCCGTGCTGACTCCCTAGGATTGTCAACAATATTTCTACCTTTGCAAAGGGCTGCGATCGGGCAAACGTGCCTAAAATTGGTGTATAGAGAGAAGTTATACAAATGTCAACTAAACGTTCAGGATTATTTATTGGCGGTTTGCTTGTGGGTTCTGCGATCGGGGCCGTAACTGGGTTGCTGATGGCACCGCGAACGGGCAAGGAGACGCGGCAGATATTGAAAAAATCGGCTGATGCTTTGCCCGAGTTGGCGGAAGATTTATCTACTAGCGTGCAGTTGCAAGCCGATCGACTTTCTGAAACTGCAATCCGAAATTGGGACGAAACTTTGATTAGACTCAAAGAGGCGATCGCGGCAGGTCTGGAGGCGACTCAGCGGGAACGCCAAACGCTGTCGGAAACTGAAGTCGAAGTGAGTCCCCCGTTGCGCCCTCCCGTCCGCTAAATGACATGAAATCCCAAACCCCAAATCCCAGATTCAAGTGAGCGATCCCATCTTTTGGCTAGGACTTTCGATTTTTCTAGTGGCAGTTAGCCTGACTGCTGTTTTAGTGACTTTAATACCTGCAGTGCAAGCCCTGGCCAGGGCAGCGCGCAGCGTGGAAAAGCTCGCTGACACGCTTTCTCGCGAATTTCCGCCCACTTTGGAGGCGATTCGGTTGACGGGGCTGGAAATTAGCGAGTTGACGGATGATGTCAGCGAGGGAGTACAAAGTGCGGGCGAGGTTGTCAAACAGGTCGATCGAAGTATTGGTAGCGCTAAAAAGCAGGCGCAAAACGTGCAGGTAACAACTCGCAGCGTGGTGACTGGGATTAAGGCTGCTTGGAAAACTTTAACTAGGAAGCCGCCCGTGTCTGGGACAAATCGCCGATCGACAGAGAGATTGTCGCCGAGTCAAAGAAGTGCGATTTCGCTGAGGGATTCGGGTTTGGAGGATAGGTATTCTGGGCCTTACGGTGCGGGTGCGAGTAATGGGGAATCGCCACGGTTGAGGGGTAGCGATGGTTCGGGTTTGCCGGGGGATGCGGAAGATTTTGAAGAAGTGCGATCGAACGATTCTTGATTGCACCCAATTCCTCATCATCCCTCAACAGCACACCCATCCCACCAGCAAGGATTCCGATCGATAAAATCCATCAAAGCATCATACTTAGGCGAACCCTTTTGTTCCACATATTCCAAAGCGCCCCAACTTCCCCACTTACTAAATCCACCCACGTCCACAAAGTGCATGAAAAGACTGCCTCCAGCTTGTTTCCAACTATTCAGTAATTGGGTGTACATATCATACATTTCTGGACGCCTATTTAATTCCATAAAAAACTCAGTCAGTTTTTCGTTATTCTCCACTCCTTCAGTACCTACAATATGTTGACCGCCCTCGTAAACAAATAACTTGAGACCTTTTTTTTGAGCCACATCTAAGAAATACCTAAAGTCATTATCAACATCTGGCAAACTATCTTTGAAACCAGGAAGCAACCCGCCCTCTCTTAATTGCTTAAAAGCTTTCCCAAACCCGCCATCTGCGTCCTTCAACCAAGACTCTACTGTGCTGACACTTTCTTTCCCGCCCAAGTTGCCGCTAAAATATCCAGCTATGGCTAGGGCATCAATCCCGTGTTGATAACAAGGTTTATTGCCCTCAGCTACCCAAGAGGAACACTCTAAAGCATAAGTTTCTAAATCTCTCCAGCCTCTTTGAACTCCTAAAACGCAGACAACTCGATTCTTTTGATCCTCAAAAACACCTTTCCAGATATCGCACATTTGAGCAGTACGCATTCCGTACCATTGCATAAAAGCGTCGCCTTTATCTCCCCACTTCGCTTTACCTTGTTCCAAAGCATAATGCGATTGTGGAAATGACCAATTCCAAACCTCATTAGAATACTCTACATAAACTTTCAGCTTGGGATCTACACTATCTTTTACCCTTTTAGCAAAGTTAGTCATATATTCATCAGTAGCCTGATGCGGGATATTAAACCAGGGTTCTGCTTGGACTTTGTTAGCTAAATTAACCATAACTTCTATGGGAACATTTCCTCTATAAGCATAGGATACGCTCTCTGGTTTAGGTCGGTTTGACCAGTCTTTTTGTTCCGAACCATTTGTTCCCATCCAGTCCATAAAACGCAAAACTTTAAACTTTTTAATCTTGTCTATAAACAGCGGATTAAATATTTCACCGCTTTGATAAAGCTGTTCATCTTGGGATCGAACAACTTTAATATTGCGGATATAGTTCCCTGTTTTCTTCGGATCGGTAGCAGTAATTGTAATCATTATGCCTCCGCCTTGTGTGGCATCCACATTAATGATATCCCTCCCGGGTTTCGACGCAGCCTCATCTTTTTTGGCATCATAGGTATATTCGATCGCACCCTCACCCTCATAAGTAACAATATATTGCCCTGAAGGATAGCGATTGGGGATTTCCCTCAGTAATAGCGTACTTACCCTAGTATATTTAGGAGCATCTTCGGGAGACGGAAGAGACTTCACCCACCCATTTTCATCAAGGTTTAAAAGATTATACTCCTCTGTATCCCATTCACCTTTACAGTTTGGTTGTCCGGTGACGCATTGAGTGATCCATTGTCTAGAAGATTTAAAAGCATCTAAAAAGGGTAATTGTGTGGAGTAGTCAGCAATACCACTAAGCCCAACTCCTAAAGAAGAGCGAGAATTTGACGTATTTTGTACATCTGCACGCACAGCTACTTTGTTATCTACTTGCCGTGCTGCTGTGGGAGCAATATTAGTTGTTAAAGCCCAACATCCGGGAATGAAAATGACAAAAATTAATAAACCCAGCACAAAGCCCAGAGCTTTTTTGTTCGATCTGATACTTAATCGAGACATAATTTTGACTGATTTTATTGTTTTAGGTAAAATCCGAGCGGTAAGACAGTTTTAATTTCGATATTTTATCAAAAAGTTCCTTCTAAAACTATCAGCTATAAGATTATTAACATTTTTGCCTCTCAGTGGAGGGGCGATCGCCCTTTCTGTCCCCAAGTGCGATCGCCCTTATCTAACTTCTATTCTCCTCACATTACTAAGCAACTGCAAGTTCATATTGCAGAACTAAAATTTCATCGGCTTTTAACATAGCCATAGCATATTCACTCCCTTGACTATCAGCAAACTCCACTAAATACTGACATTCCTTTCCCGTGTCCTCATACACTTCAATAATAGTTCCCACAAGTCCAACTGGCAAACTAGAAATATATGCGTATTCTGGTTCCACTAGCGCTAATCGCTTATTGGAAATCGGCTTGAGAATCGCAACAGAATCCAAAAGTCTAAAGTTTGTGAGCATAGTTTAACAAAAGCTGAAATCCAACAACGGTTAGAATTAGTTGAAGTAATTTCCCAGAAGTACCTTCTCCAGGTTTTTAGGGGCAGGTTTAGTTAGAATATACACGCTTTCAGCGAGTTTACCCATTTCACGCACCCGCCCTCCCCACGCTAGGATTTACCTCTTACTTAGGCCTTAAGTTCGCGCTGCTAAACTCAGAAGCCACAATCATCGACCCAATCCCCGCATCCGTAAATATTTCTTGCAGCAAAGCATGAGGAATTCGACCGTCAATAATGTGAGCACCATTTACACCCTGAGCCAAACTCCGCACACAACAATTAACTTTCGGAATCATTCCCCCAGACACAACTCCCGACTCAACCAACTGTCTCGCTTCTTGAATATCTAACTTAGCAATCAGACTATCCGGCTTGTGATAATCCTCTAAAATTCCCGCAGTATCAGTCATCAAAATCAACTTTTCCGCTCCCAAACCAGCCGCAATTTCCCCAGCCACCGTGTCAGCATTAATGTTGTAAGATTGACCCTTTTCATCGGCTGCCACGCTCGACACCACCGGAATATAACCGCTGTTCACCAAAGACTCCAAAATCTGGATTTTCACGCTGCTGACTTCACCAACAAATCCAATTCCTTCCCGACCATCTGGACGAGCTTGAATCAGATTGGCATCCTTGCCGCACAATCCCACTGCTTTGCCGCCAGCTTGGTTGATTAACGAAACAATTTCCTTATTTACTTTCCCCACCAAAACCATTTCTACAACTTCCATTGTCGCCGCATCAGTCACCCGCAAACCATCCTTAAATTGCGGCTCAATTCCCAATTTTTCCAGCCAAATATTAATTTCCGGGCCGCCGCCGTGAACCACAACCGGACGCATCCCCACGCAAGCTAGCAGCACAATATCCCGAACCACCTTGTCTTTGAGATTGCTATCTTTCATCGCCGCACCGCCATATTTGACCACTATGGTGCGACCGGCAAAGTGTTGAATGTAAGGCAGTGCTTCGGACAGCACCTCTACTCGATTAGTGTCCGAATTCCTAACAAAATCGCTTTGTTTGAGCATGGGTAAATTACAAAAGACTAAAAACTTAATTCTAAACTTTAATGGCTAAAGCACATATCAACAGCCACAAAAATCACTTTTTGCCTTGATTTTATCGGCGCGCAGGCTCGATCGCCTTTATTGAACCCCATCCTCAAAAATTTCATAGGTATTTTTAATAAAGCCATTAAAAATTATGTACTATAACTTATACATTTTTTGCTACAGTCAAGAAATGTATAGCTCCCTTGATTTACTTAACGTTTTATGTTAACTGCTGTCGCCCAAGACTCCGAAAACCTTCAGTACAAGCTACCATCAGAGACTGACTCATCCCCCCGGATGACGGTATTTTGCGATTTAGACGGGCCCATAGTCGATGTGTCCGATCGCTACTACGCCACCTATCAACAGGGATTGGCCGACACTCAAGCAGCCTATCTTGCTAGGGGAATCAACCTCAACCTCCAAATCCTCAGCAAACAGCAGTTTTGGCAAATGAAACAAAACCGAGTGCCCGATGCTGAAATAGCCAAAAGTTCCGGCTTGTCGGGAGAAGAAATTCACGTTTTTCTCGGATGCGTGAGTCAGATTGTCAATCAGCCAGACTTGTTGCACTTAGATCGCATCCAGCCGGGAGTCCAATGGGCGATCGGACTTCTGCACTCCCGCGGCGTGCGGCTGATTTTAGTCACCCTGCGGCCGAGAAATCAAGCCGTTCAACTGTTGCAAAATTACGGTTTAGCCAGACTTTTTACCAGCATTCGGGGAACTCAGATGGTGGATGCCGCCTATCACAACTATACAGCCTTAAAAACTGAATTGTTGGCTGAAGTTGCTGAAGAATTTGAGTCATCGCTGGGTTCGGCTTGGATGATCGGAGATACAGAAGCAGACATCCTCGCAGGACAAGCATTAGGAATACCTACAATTGCCGTTACCTGCGGAATTCGCAGCCGCTATCAACTACAAAAGCACCAACCTAATTTCATTCTCAGCGACTTGATTATTGCCGTTCATCACTTATTAGGTTCCGGCCAGCAAGTAATAGTAGAATGATTCTAGTTAACAGTAATGAGTTAACAGTTAACTGTTGACTGAGGACTAATGACTGAGGACTAATGACTAACTAAGGCTTTTCTACATTCCTGGTCATTTCCCACAAGCGATTGAGGGGAAAATAAATCACCGGAGCCCAAAGACTGCTAAGAATAGCAGAACACAAAGCCACTCGCTGGTGATAGCTCCAAATTTCCAGTAAAGCCCGATCGCCCATAGCAAAAAATTGCAGCCCCATCACCGTTTCCGCTACCACCGCCATCCCAAATACAATTAACGCGATCGGAATCGGATCTCTCTCAACAATATCTGCCGGAATCGACCAGGTTTTCTGCAAAACAACTGTTAAGACTCCTACAACAACTAGACTCACAGCGTGGGTGGGATGAGGAGCCGTCATCGCATCTTGAAGAAACCCCAAAACCAAGCCCATGCTACCAGCCCCCCAAACTGTACGTTTCCGCTTAATACTCCAAGCTACCAACCAAATTAACAGCCAGTTCGGCCCAATTCCCAGCAATTCCATTCCCGGCATCCGAGTGGGCAATATCAGTATGCACAGCATCACAGATAGAAATGTAACTGCGAAATTGAGAAATTGGCGCGATCGCGAAGACATCCGAGATAAAGCTTTCATTGCTGCTGTACTCCCTCAGATGGTGCAGAAGATTGACTCTGCGAATCCTTTGTTTCGACTTGCTTAGAGTGGGGGTAAACCACCGCCCACTCCAGAGAATTCATCGGTGCAGAGAACTCAACAACAGCTTCTGGAGCCGGAGTTTTATTCATATCCACCGAAACCACTTTTCCCACCGGCAAACCAGGAGGGAACAACTGACTGAAAGAAGAAGTTGAAACCACATCTCCAGGCTTGACATTAGGAACATTATCAAAAAACTCCATCACAGCCTGATTTCCGCCTTTCCCGCGCATAAAACCCATGTGGCGACTGCGGGTAATTCCCACACCCAATTGACTCGTAGCGTCGCTGACTAACAGCACCAAGCTAGTATTAGGAGTAACGCTGACAACCCTGCCTACTAAACCGCCAGGACCCATCACAGTAAAATCTGTTTTAATGCCATCGTTACTGCCGCGACCCAAGGTTACTTGCTGCCACCAGTGGTCGGCGCTCCGACCGACAATAGGAGCTACAATTCCTTGAGGTTTCTTACCCGAAACGTAACCTAAAAGCTCTTTTAGCTTCTGATTTTGATTTTCTAATTCTAATAGCTGCGCTTGCAATTCTTGAGTGCGCGCCGAGATCAGCTCCTCTTGCCCAGAGCCGTTGGCGTGAAAAGGACGAGTCACCCAATTGTAAACTTCAAATACTGCCGCACCTTGTGTTTGCCGAACTCCCCAAGCGGCAGTTACAGCTAAACCTAAAAGAGCAATTTGCAGCCGCAGATCCCACCACTTTCGGAATGTATTTTTTAGCATAATTTCAGTAATCTAAAATTGTTATCTCAGCATTTTAGATTTGAGATTGCAGCCGTATTTCTAAATCCACAATCCCAAATTTGTTAACTACATATTACGCGACGACTGCCCGCTGAAAACCCGTTCCAACTGTTTGTTTTCCAATACCCTACCAGTTCCCAAAACCACGCAGCACAGCGGATCGGCTGCCACGTGAGTGACAATTCCTGTTTCGTGACTGATCAGAGTATCTAAACCTTTCATCAGCGCGCCACCACCAGCGAGCATAATTCCCCTGTCAATAATATCTGCTGCTAATTCCGGCGGGGTGCGTTCCAAAGTACGCTTGACAGCTTCCACAATTACTGAAAGCGGTTCCGACATACTTTCGCGAATTTCTGGGCCTTTGATAGTAACAGTTCGGGGCAAACCAGACAGTAAGTGCAAGCCCCGCACTTCCATCATTACGTCGTCATCCTCTGGAGTTGGATATGCAGAACCTACCTGAATCTTAATTTCTTCAGCAGTGCGTTCGCCGATGACCAAATTGTGAACTTTTTTCATGTATTGGACGATCGCCTCGTTGAGTTCGTCGCCGGCTACCCGCACAGATTCGCTGATCACCGTACCTTGCAAACTCAAAACCGCAACTTCCGTCGTACCCCCGCCGATATCTATAATCATATTGCCAGTCGCCTCAGCAACAGGCAGTCCAGCCCCGATCGCCGCAGCGATAGGTTCATCAATTAACCGCACTTCTCTAGCACCCGCCTGAGTCGCCGCCTCAATGACAGCACGCCTCTCAACTCCGGTGACACCGCTGGGGATGCCAATAATTATCCGCGGCGAAACTAAGCTTCGGCCTTCGTGAACCCTGCGGATAAAAGTCTTGAGCATTAGTTCGGCCGTATCGAAGTCTGCGATTACCCCGTCGCGAAGCGGACGAAGTGCTATGACGTTCCCTGGCGTGCGCCCGAGCATTTTTTTCGCTTCTTCTCCAACAGCCAGCGGTATTTTTAAATCTTGGTCGATCGCCACTACAGAAGGTTCCTGCAGAACAATACCTTTGCCCGATACATAAACGAGCGTGTTAGCAGTACCGAGGTCGATACCCATATCTCTAGATAACGAAAATCGATTGAGAAGACCCACTGATTTGTACCCCCCCCAAAAACTAAAATACTATTGTGTGCAATAATGTTGTTACAAAAATGTAACCGAGGTGGATTCTATTACGTTTTTCATCCTGAGTCTAGTCAGAAATGTACATTGTCGAGCTCAGGTTGAGCGCAGACTTGCCAATCATCCACCATCAATATGTTCTGCTAAGTGGGTGTACAATCAGGATGAAGCCTCACAAGCGTTGTTCCAAGTTCAGTTTGGAGGCTAATGCGCGTGTGGACTGTTTAACTACATCACCGATCGACCACATTCCCAAAAAAGTTTATGAGTCTTAATGTTGTGACTTTAGTAGGCCGCGTCGGCGGCGACCCGGACGTGAAGTATTTTGAGTCGGGTACAGTTAAGTGTAGTTTGACGCTGGCAGTGAACCGCAGAACCAAGAACAGCGATCAACCAGACTGGTTCAATCTGGAAATCTGGGGCAAAACAGCGCAGATTGCTGCTGACTACGTTCGCAAAGGCTCTCTAATTGGCGTCACAGGCTCTTTGAAGTTCGATCGCTGGCAAGACCGCAATACGGGTTCAAATCGATCGAGACCGGTAATTAAGGTAGACCATTTAGACTTGCTGGGTTCCAAACGCGACAACGAGTCGGGTATGTCGCAAAACAACAGCGAATTCTAGCCTTTGGGGAATTTGGGAAGTAATATTTGTGAATTGGGTGGGTGCTCGTGACTTCAGAAAAGTTAGAAATTGTTCAAACTGAGTACCAAGCTGGGCAAGTAGCTTTTGAGAGTGGCCGGTATGCTGAAGCTGTGCAGAGTTTAGAAACAGCTACCGGTTTAGTCGATCGAAATTCCCGGTTGGGCGGTGAGGTGCAGATGTGGCTGGTGACGGCCTACGAAGCCTCTGGCAATACAGAAAGGGCGATCGAGCTTTGCCGTTCGCTCACCCGCCATCCCCGCCAAGAAACCCGCCAGCAAGCAAAGCGCTTGCTGTTCATTCTGGAAGCTCCCAAACTCACTATCCCTCCTGAATGGATGGTGAAAATCCCTGATTTGGCAGCTTTAGATGAAAATGAATCAATCAGTTTTCAAGCCAATCCGAACGCTGATATCAAGTACGCTAAACCCCAGCCCAGCGTACCAGAACCTGTAGATTTAAGTCAGGTTAATACCAAAGACAATCTATTTATCTGGGTAGCTTTAATGGCTATCATAATTACTTTAGCAAGCTTAATTTGGTTTATTTAGCTCACGTAAGGCTTATAGTTGATCGACTGTTGGACATGAAATATAATCGAATAAAAACACATTATTTTTTAGGTAAATAAAATAAATTAAGTAATAAGTAAATGAAGCTTTAAAATACATAAATATAGATTTACGCGAGTATCTGTAGCGAAATGGTAATGCCGTGTCAGGTGTTGGTATCGGCGACTTTAAATAATTCGGATCTGATTAATGATTAGACTTTTTGCATAAATCTTGAGATAGGGAAACCGTAGATGCAACGCAAATGCAACGCAAATGCCTTTCAAGATAGGAGAACGAATGCCTGCAAAAGGTATATTGAAGCAAGACTTTTTAAAAGCGGTCTAAAAACCGGGCATTCGATCGGCTACTCATCCCACACTTACATGAGGGTAATACCATTTTTAAAAAAAATTAAAGTGTAGCCAAGCTCGTAACTTATACAGAATCAGTCATTCCCAATCTAAAATCTAAAATTGTATGAGTGTCAGGCTACCGGCGAACAAAGCTAAAATAAAACAAAGACCAAACCTGAAAGGCTATTATTATTGTGAGTGATTCTACCCTAGAGCAGATTTTGAAATTGGCCTCTCAGCGCGCGGATGCCGCTGAAGTATACTACCTGTCGAGTCAAGACACGCCGATCGAATTTGAAAACAATCGCCTCAAATCCCTACAAACCAAAGCACTGCAAGGCGTAGCACTTCGGCTGATTCACTCTGGCAAAATCGGTTTTGCCAGTTCCACAGATTTAACTCGGATAGACGATTTAGTAGATGCAGCGATTCAAACAGCCGAAATCGGCGACCCCGCAGAATTTGAACTAGCCTCCAACTTCCAGCTAAAAGGCCCGGAAACCACCTACACTCCGCCCACAACTCAAGAATTAGTCGAAAACGGCAAAAACCTGATCGAGCAAGTTCACGCCTACAATCCCGATATTATGGTAGATGTGGGCTTTCACGTCCGCAGCGGCATCGTCAAAATTGCCACGACGCGAGACGTGTATGCCGAAAGAAGCAGCCAAATAGTCAGCGGCTCGATCGCGGGAAATTTGGTACAGGGAGAAGACTTTATGCAAGCATACAGTTACGACGTAGCGCGCGATCGGCCCCTGGACACAAACAGCATCCTCGAATCACTCCTCGAAAAATACCGCCTCGCCGAACATTCAGCCACCATCACCAGCGGTTCCTACCCAGTATTATTTACCCCCAGAGCCGCCGCTAGCACCCTCGGCAGCTTGTTTGATACCATCCTTTCAGGTCAAACAGTAGTTCAAAAAGCCTCTCCCCTAGCCGACAAAATCGGTGAAACCTTATTTGACGAACGCTTTACCTTTTTTGAAGACCCCACTTTAGGCCCTTCTGCTTGTCCCTTTGACGACGAAGGTACGCCCACCACCCGCAAAGTCTTGATAGACAAAGGTACTGTCACCGGATTTTATTGGGATCGCAGGTGGGCCGCTCGCGCCGGTGTACAATCGACTGGCAACGGTTTTCGTGGCGGATTGTCTCGCCCGGGCCCTGATTTGACTAACTTTTGCATTTCCCCAGGAAATACCGCCACTCAAGACTTGATTGCTAGCATGGACGAAGGTCTAATAGTAGAGCAAGTTTTAGGTGCCGGTCAGTCCAATCAGTTAGCTGGCGAATTTTCTGTCAATTTGGACTTAGGCTATAAAGTAGAAAAAGGCAAAATAGTCGGCCGCGTCAAGAATACAATGGTGGCAGGCAGCATTTTTGAAGCCTTTAAAAATTTGGCAGATTTGAGCAGCGAAGCCGAATGGGTAGGCGGTGCGGCATATTTGCCGAGTATGCTGTTTCAACAGTTGGGTGTAGCTTCCAGGCAATAAGTTCAGTGCGGTTAATTCCAGGTAAGGCCGACACTGCTGCCAGCAAAATGTTAGCACTCATGTCAAAAAAACCTGCTTCTGCCACAAATCCTCTGTGAAATCGCCTTTTGGCAGCCCAGAAACCGGGTTTTTGGTAAGCGGTTCGTAAGTCCAGACGTGCCAAACAAACATAGAAACAGTGTCGGCCATTCAGCGCTTTGCTAATTCATGCAAATAGGGAAAAACAGGGAAAAAGGTACAATGAAAGAGCAAAATGTCAAGGATGGAACTCGGAAGAAGAAAAAGCACTTTTTCTTTCTTTTACCTTTGGTTTTTTGCCTTTTAACTCTAGTGACTGGATGCGTTCAGTACGATGTCGGGGTTAACTTTGAGAGTCAAACTCGCGGCGAAATCGTGCAGCACATTAAACTGGGGGAAAGGTTGACGAGCTTCAGCAGCCAAACTGTTGCAGAATGGTTGAAAAGCGTAGAACGCCGGGTGAGGTTGCTGGACGGAAAAACTAAACGGCTTTCCGATACAGAAGTTGTAGTGACGATTCCTTTCAATAATGGAGCCGAGTTGCAAGACAAGTTCAACCAATTTTACAATCCGATCGCACCAACCACAAAATCTCGGGTCGCAAGTCCGCTAGAAACCGATTTGCCGAAGTTTGAATCTCACCTGAGTGTCAAGCAGAATAATTTGTTATTGGTGCTGCGAAATCGGTTGAGTTTGGAATTGGATTTGCGCTCTCTTTCTCTGATTTCCTCTAACGGCAGTCTGCTGCTGAGTCCGGGGGGACTTTTGGAGCTAGATTTTAGCTTGAACACGCCTTGGGGTGCCAAAAGTATTGAAACTGTCGCCGGTGCGCTGGTTCCCGAAAGCTATCAGCAGGGAAAACAGTTAGTTTGGAAGCTCAAACCCGGGGAAGTTAACTATTTGGAGGCGATATTCTGGATTCCCAGTCCCGTAGGAATTGGGGCGCTGATTATTGCCTTATTTGTGGCGGCGGGCATTGCTTTGAAATATCAAATATTGCCAGCACTGGGAATCGGCAAGAAACCGCAAAAAATCGGTCAAACCTAAAGAGAATATGTCCTGCAGGGGCGGGTTAACCAATCTCTTCAATCAACTCTCCGAGCTACAATAAACCCGCCCCTCCCTGGATATTATGTTTAATTGAGAAGATTTGATATTATCAAAAAAACTGGGAACATCTGCCAAAAAACAGTTGACAAATGCCCAATAATTTGCTTAACCTGAATTGAGAATTAGGGACAGAGAAAATGCGATCGCTAAATTTCTTCTTTATCTTTCTGATTTGCTTGGCTCTAGTATTGTTCAGCATCGAAAATACACAGCCCGTCGCGATTCAAGTTATCAAAGGCGTCGAAGTTAAAGCTCCGCTGTGCGTAGAATTAATTGTAGCGACCGGATTAGGGGCAACAGTAGCGTGGCTTTTCAGTCTGTGGTCGAGAATGCAGCGAACCCTCGCCTCGCGCCAAGAGATCCGCCAAGTTCGCGAAAAACAGCAGCGGATTCAGGAATTAGAACAAGATATAGAACGCTATAAAGCAGAAGTAGAATCCAAACAACCTTTGTTAGAAAGTGCAGAACCAATAAGTTTAGAAACAGCAGCTATTGAGGCCAAAGCTGCTGAAATGACCGCCAATTAACTTGATATGCTCTCTCGTTTTCGGAGAGGGAAAATCTAAAATCTAAAATCTAAAATCTAAAATCGAATGGCCGTTTCCCGAGACCAAGATGGCTTAGAAACGATTTCCGAGGGGATCGCAATTTTAATTGACCTCGCCGAACGGGGAGAAATCGATCCTTGGGACGTTAAGGTCATTGAAGTGTTCGATCGATGTTTGAGCAAGCTTACGAACGCCTGCGATGCCGATCAGACTACGGATTTCTCTGATTTGTCCCACTCCGGCCAAGCATTTTTGTACGCTTCAATGCTGGTGTTGCTCAAAGCAGAAAGTATCGTCCTCTCAGAATCCCCCGCGGATTCCGACTCGGCCGACGAGGCGACACTCGAAGACGCAGAGCACTCAGGAGGGCGACACTTGCCCCAGCATTTGGAGCGGCAATTGCGCCGTCGCGGTGTAGCTCAACTACCGCAAAAACGCCCGGTGACCCTCCCAGAACTGATCGAGCAGTTGCAGCTAATGAAAGCAGCAATGGAGCAGACAGTTGCCCCCCGGCGGCGCCCTACCTCAAAAATGCGATCGCAAGCAGCCCAGGCTATCTTTGAGCTAGCTCACCAAGAAAATTTGGTGGAAACTGCTAGTGAACTCGATCGGTTTCTGGCAGAACGGGGCTCGGAAATTGACGAGGGTTGGCTCGACTTGGAACAACTGCTGGAACTTTGGCATCATAAGGATTTGCACTCCTCTGTTGACCCAGAAGTCCCGATATCGACTGGAGAATTTCACTTGCCAAATCATGACCGCGTGGGTATTTTTTGGGCGTTGTTGCTGCTGTCGGCTCAGTCTAAAGTAGAGTTGCTTCAAGAGGAGTTTTACCAAGACCTCAAAATCCGCGCGCTTTGAGCTTGGAGGAGCATCAGATCCGGTTTTGGGGCGGGTTTACCAGTCTCTCGAACTCTTGACAGCTATCTAGGCGAACCCGCTCCTACGGCAATTGTACGTGCATTCACCCGGACTTGATATTATTTCTGATTTCTGGTTCGTTAAATCTAGGTAGATTAGCAATAAATGATTGATAGCCTGCTACGATGTCGCCTATAAACAGGTCAGGATTTTGCTGCGATCGATTCGAGCGCAATCGCTAGCATCTAATTGTTGAGTTTATATCAATTAACAGAGGGTTGAGGAAGTTAAGAATGAAAGCGATGATTCTGGCGGCAGGTAAAGGCACTCGCGTCCGTCCCATTACTCAGACAATACCCAAACCGATGATTCCCATCCTGCAAAAGCCAGTGATGGAGTTTTTGGTTGAATTACTCCGCCAGCACGGATTTGACCAGATTATGGTCAATGTTTCCCATTTGGCAGACGTGATTGAAAACTACTTCCGTGACGGTCAAAAGTTTGGGGTACAAATTGCCTATTCTTTTGAAGGGCGAATTGAGGAGGGAGAAATGATTGGAGAGGCTCTCGGTTCGGCTGGCGGCATGAAACGAATTCAGGACTTCTCGCCGTTTTTTGACGATACTTTTGTGGTGCTCTGCGGCGACGCTTTGATTGACTTGGACTTGACTGCTGCTGTGAAGTGGCACCGGGAAAAAGGGGCGATCGCTACTATTGTTATGAAATCGGTTCCCCGCGAGGAGGTTCCCAGTTACGGAGTGGTGGTAACAGACGAGTCTGGCAAAATTAAAGCTTTCCAAGAAAAACCTTCTGTAGAAGAAGCTCTGAGTACCGACATTAACACTGGTATTTATATTTTTGAACCGGAAATATTCGATTACATCCCTTCGGGCGAGGAATACGATATCGGTTCGCAGTTATTCCCCGCGCTAGTAGCAGCAGGCGCGCCTTTTTACGGGATTACTATGGACTTTGAGTGGGTGGATATCGGCAAAGTTCCTGACTATTGGCGGGCAATTCAGAGCGTCCTGCTCGGACAAGTTAAAAATGTTTCGATTCCCGGAATTGAAGTGCGCCCCGGCATTTACGCTGGTTTGAATGTAGCTGTTAACTGGGATAAGGTTGATATTACTGGGCCTGTGTACATTGGGGGGATGACGATCATTGAGGATGGAGCAAAAATTGTCGGCCCGACAATGATCGGCCCAAATTGTTGGCTTTGCAGTGGCGCGACTGTAGAAAACAGCGTGATTTTTGAGTATTCCCGTTTGGGTCCGGAGGTGCGGTTGGTTGACAAACTGGTGTTCGGGCGCTACTGCGTTGATAAAACCGGGGCTGCGATCGATTTGCAAGCGGCGGCTCTCGATTGGCTGATTACTGACGCTCGCCAAGTTTTACCCACTCAACACGGAGAAGAGCGGCGGGCGATAGCAGAAATTCTCGGTAGTCATCCTGAATAATTGGTAATTGGTAATTGCTAATTGGTAATTGCTCAAGGTAAGGTGCGCACTGCGCACCCTACTTTTACAGTTATTATCTCAGCTTTCAATTCTGGCAAGGTGCTTAGGTTGCACCCTACATTTTAAGACTGAAGATAAGTATATTGGCTGAGACTACGCTCGTAATTTTGCAGCAAAAGTTGGGCCTCGGAAAGAGTAATTTTATTTTGCTGCAAAGCTGCTTCTGTCTGACGGCGGATGCTTTCAACCAAACTTTCTGAATCGTACTGTACGTAGCTGAGGACTTCTTTCATAGTGTCTCCTTTCACAACGTGTTCTATATGATAGCCAGAAGGTGTTAGCTGAATGTGAACTGCATTTGCATCGCCGAATAAGTTGTGAAGGTTGCCCATAATTTCTTGATAAGCACCTCCCAAAAATAGCGCCAAATAGTAAGGTTCTCCAGGTTTGAGAGTATGCAGTTCCAAAACCGATTTCACATCTCGCAAATCAATAAATTGGTCGATTTTGCCGTCGCTGTCGCAGGTGAGATCGGCTAAAATACCGCGCTGAGTTGGTTCTTCATCGAGTCGGTTAATTGGCATAATTGGGAACAATTGGTTAATTGCCCAACTGTCCGGTACAGACTGGAAAACAGATAAGTTAATGTAATAAATGGACGCCATCACTTTTTCTAAGTCTTCCAAATCCTCCGATACATATTCTTTTTGCCGCGCGATCCCCTGTATTTTATCGCAACAAGCCCAGTACAACTGTTCGGTTTTCGCCCGTTCCGCAATTCCCAAATAGCCTAAGTTAAATAAACTGACTGCTTCCTCCTTGAATTGGATAGCATCGTGATAAACTTCTTGGTAATTCTCGGGACTGATAGATTGGTAAATTTCGTAGAGATTGCGCGGAATTTGGTGCGCGTTTTCATCTACTGGTTCGGGTACTTCTCTGGGGACATCGCTAGTACCGAGTACGTCAAAAACTAACACTGATTGGTGAGAAGCGATCGCCCGCCCGCTTTCGCTAATGATAATTGGGACCGGAATTTTGCGCTCGTCGCAGGCATCTTTCACTCCCGCTACTACGTCGTTAGCGTAGTTTTGCATATTGTAGTTTTTGGAAGCGTGGAAGTTTGTTTTAGATCCGTCGTAGTCAACGCCTAGTCCGCCGCCTACGTCCAAGTAGTTCATATTAGCTCCCAATTTAGCCAATTCTACATAAATGTGGCTGGCTTCTCGAATGGCGTCTTTGATGACGCTAATTGAGGAAATTTGAGAGCCGATGTGGAAGTGCAGTAACTGCAAACAGTGGAGCATTCCAGCTTTTTCTAGTTCGGCGACTGCACGGATAATTTCAGGAATTGTCAAGCCAAATTTTGCCCGATCGCCCGTGGAACCTCCCCAGCGACCAACGCCTTTGGTAGTGAGTTTTGCTCGCACTCCCAAAATCGGTTTAATTCCTAATGCTTTGCTCGCGGCAATTGCGAGTTCTACTTCCTCTATTTGCTCCAGCACAATTACGGAAGTTTGCCCTAGCCGCTGCGCCAAAATAGCAGTTTCGATGTATTCGCGGTCTTTGTAACCGTTACAAATTAATAAAGCGCCTGGGTTTTTCAAGGTCGCCAAAGCTATCATTAATTCCGGTTTCGAGCCGGCTTCCAGTCCGAAGTGATGGGGTTTACCAAAACGCACCAAATCTTCAATTAATTGTCGGTGCTGGTTGCATTTGACTGGAAAGACACCTCGATAGACATTTTTGTAATTGTAGCGAGCGATCGCTCTGGCAAAACACGAATTTAAGCGCTCGATCCGGTCTTCCAAAATATCAGAAAATCGAATCAGCAGGGGCAAAGCCAAATTTCGCTGTTTCAGGGATTCTACCAGTTCGCACAAGTCGAGGGAACCGCCGCGATCGCCCTTGGGAGACACTGTAACGTGACCGGCTGCATTGATCGAAAAATACGGTTCGCCCCAACCTTGAATGCGGTAGAGTTTCTCACTATCTTCTATTGTCCAAGATTTTTGTGGCAGTTGAGCCGCCGTTACTAAAGCACTGTCTGGTGCCGCCAAACTCGTGACTGTTGGCGACTGAGTAGATAGCGGATCGAGATCGGAGAAAGCAGCGGTGGCTGGGGAACTCATCTTATCGGAAACCTCGAAATGAGTGGTCAAATAGATAGTTTATCGCACATATCTGGTTTCCTGATGCAGTTAAAAATTCACTTTGGGTACAAAGCCGGGCGATTTTAGATTTTAGATTTTAGAATTGACTCTACAAATTGATGAAGGTGGGGGATTGAACTAAAATCTCAACCGTAATTGCTCTCCTGGACTTATTTCTTCAAGCCAGTATCCGTATGGAGGTGAACTCGGAAACCAGGTTTCCGAGTTCACCTGCGCCAGGAGAGTTGTCGGACGATCGCTCGCCCGACACACACTAACCAAAAATCACCTCCGGCGGCGCCATGTCAGCCCCCATAATCATTCCCCCGTGAGTATTAGACTTCTTCAAGCCCGGTTGAGGTGCTTTTTCTGGGGTCTTCTGAGCCGGTGCAACTGAGGCTGGCGGTGTCACCTGCGTTGGAGGTACTGCCTGTGCTCCGGGGACCACGGGTTGCTGCGACAGCCAACCCAAACCCCCTACAGCCCCAGCCATCAAAGCGGTGTAGCCGATGTACAAATGAACCGGACGCATTTGAAAGCCTTCGGCTGACCCGGAATCGGAAACAGACACATACATACTGGGAATAGGACTCGGAGCGGGTTTGGGCAAAGCATTCGCCATAGCGCTGCCGTCTAGTCCCAAGGCATCGCCGAGTCTGCGGATAAAACCTCTAACGTAAATATCTTGGGGCAGTTTGTCGATTTCCCCATTTTCGATCGATTCGATGTGGTGCAGCGGCACGAGAGTTTGACTGTGGAGTTGCTGCAGGGATAGGGAGCGAATTTGCCGTCCCTTGCGCAATTCTCTACCCAACTCCCGCAGGCACTCTTCTCGCTGTTGAACGGCTAAAGCTGCTTCTTCTTCCTTGGTGAGTTTTTTTGGCTTCTTGGGAAAACCGAACCCTGGGAAAGATTTTCCGGGGACGGTGACAGTTGCAGGTGGAGCCGACTCGACTTTAATTTCGTCTTGGGGCGCTTGTTTGCTGTCTTCAGAAGTGTCAGGCTCTCGATCGGAATTTTCTGTGTCGGACTCGGTTTGGGGCGGCGCTTCCACACTAGCGCTGCGCCAATAGAAGACAGGAACAGTTACTGGTGGCTCCAATTCTTGAATTTCTGTGACCGTATCAATGGCGGGACTTAAAGCAGCAAAACTCTGTTGGGCTACTTGCGGTTCAATTTTGTTTTGTTTGGGAAATCGGTCAAATGCGAGCTTGACGGCTTCTCTGCTAACTGCTCTAATTAAAATTTCGGCTGCGGAGGCTGCTTCGCCCAACATTGTTTGCAAGCTAGCTAGAGCTTGGCTATAGGTGTCGCTACATAGGAGTTCAGATTCTATTTGACTGAGGACAGAACGAAAACTTTCTTGAGAAATTTCAATAGTTACGTGATCTGTCACCCCAAAATAAGCCTCGGGTTTCAGTGCCATGATATTTATTTTGTCTTGCTAGAAGGTATCTGAGTACGTTCTTCGACAGCTTGGCAGTGATTCCGGATGTCGGTTGGGGGAGACAGGGAGAGCGAGGGAGTCAGAGAGTGGGAGAGTGGGAGAGGCGCAATTCCCACTTCTGGATTGTCTATTGCTTGTGGATGCGATCGAGCAACCAAAGAGACCCGAAAATCCCGACAAAGTGGGCAACAGTGGCGTGAGTATTGGCGAGTACCACAAATATGTCTAGGGGCTGAATAAATCGGCCCAAATCGACTGCGGCACCGAACAATGCTTGCGGCTGAGCTAGAGATTTGGCTAAAAGCGTGCCGCTGATGGCTTCTGCGCCGATCAGCGTCAGCAGCATTCCTGACAAATTGCTCCAAAGTGCCAGCCGCACCTCTTTGATGGTGTCTGCTTTTTTGGGGCGGACAGCGTTAGCGGGCGATCGCAGTTGTCTCGACAAGCGGGTGAAGCGGAAAGAGCGATATACGCTGTAAGCGAGTACGGCCAGCCCGCAAATAGCAAAAAATACGCCGCCGCCGGTGCCGGCACTGGTTGAACCCGCAGCGGCGCTAGCCCTGGGGATGGCGAAGGGGATGGCAAAGAGCAAAATGATCGCCGCTACCACCCCTAGCACTACCTGTACCCAGAAGCAAACCCAGCCTGTTGTACGAAGGGCAAAGGCTACTCGCTGTACGGCGACAGGAAGCTTATCATTATCTAACTGATTAGTCATATTTTGAGCGGGTATAATTAATTGGCATTAGTTGGCAGCAGTTTTTTCTCTTCGGGGACGGTTGACGGCGGTTAACCCTCTTTATAATAGAAGTAGCAATGTTTAAGATTTGTAACTAACATTGGATTTCACATTTGAATAGCGTCGATCGCCAGGTATCCAAAGCAATGACACAACTACAACCCACCGTCACTCCCAAA
This sequence comes from Microcoleus sp. Pol7_A1, assembly GCF_036701085.1. Lineage (NCBI taxonomy): Bacteria > Bacillati > Cyanobacteriota > Cyanophyceae > Oscillatoriales > Microcoleaceae > Microcoleus > Microcoleus sp. Pol7_A1. The sequence goes on along the minus strand of NZ_JAUBQD010000005.1, from coordinate 84,753 downwards.
CTGGAACAGCCAAAGTTTGGCTTCAACAGCTACGCGGAACGCCTTAACGGTCGAGCCGCGATGATCGGTTTTTCTCTAACTTTAATTATCGAGTATGTCACAGGCCAGGGCTTGCTGTCCTGGTTAGGTCTCAACTAATTTTAGCAACGGCGCGGTCAGCCTTACACTTTGTCTTGACTCTTCCGGCAGCGGGGGTCACTTCTGCTGACCGCGACAAATTCGGGAATTGATTAAAATATTAATTAGAAACAAGCCCAGCGACTTCTCTGCCGAGAGAGATCTGTTCCCGAATGCAATAGCTGGCTTTTGGAGGTGTATATGGGGTGGAATTTTGATTTGACAAGCTTGGCAATTTTGCCTCGCTCCCGTACAATTCCCCACAGGCGAGAAGATTAATTTAGGTGAAGCTAGTCTCTGAACTAGAACTCCCGATCGTTCCGCCAACTCTAAGTTTTAGAGATTGTAAATAAATATAGAACAGAGTAAAACAAATGAATGCTTCGTGGACGCGACTTTTGAGGTCAGCTTACCGTAGAGAGCCAATTACCAGCTTTGTTGTCACAGTGGGCGTTGTCGATGTAGCGATCGGCAGCATCGGTGCGAGTGGTTCTTTATTGGCTTTTGGGCTGGGTACTGCTGGGGTGGCGATGGCTCTCCGCTGGTGGCAAATGTACCGCTCTGGAGCCGAACAATCCGCACCTGCTCCCGAATACTATCTTCCTCCTCAGTCTTCTCGGCCCCAGTTGCCCGTGCTTAACGTGTCTAAAAAAAATCCTCCTTATTAAGATTACCGGACAATGGCGACTGGGCAAGGTGCCGATCGACTCCCTGGATCTGAGGCACTAAAAGATAGGGCAAGAAAGTCTTTCGATCTTGGATGCTTGGTTTATGAATATTTCTGTTACCGAGAAACTGTACAAAATTGGCTCCGTAGCTGCCTGTAGCGGTTTGTCGGTGAAAACTGTTCGCTACTATGAGGAGATGGGCTTGCTGTCTCCTGCGGTGGAGCGCTCGCCCGCTGGTTATCGCTTGTTTGGGGAAGCGGTATTCAACAGGTTAGCGTTTATTAAAAGATCTCAGACTCTGGGTTTGAGCCTTCAGGAGATTAAGGATATTTTACAAGTTCGCGATCGGGGAGAGTTGCCATGCTTTGAAGCGAAGCAGCATCTAACGGCGAAGGTAGAGGCAATTTCCGGGCAAATTGCAGCGTTAGAAACTTTGAAGGGGGAGTTGCAAGGCATTCTCAACTGCTGGCAAGAGCAACCCTCGCAGGCGAGCATTACTCGCACGATTTGTCCGAACATTCAGCGGGATTGAGCTGCGGCAGAAAGATACAAAATAAGGGAAGGAATTATCGGTTTCCTTCCCTTGATGGTTTTGTTGGTGGTTTTGTTGGTGGTTTGGTCGATCGTGTTGCACTTTTAACTGCTTTCGCAGAGTTTGCTGTTGCTTTTTGAGTTGCCTCGCCCTGGCTGAGCCGCCTTTGCCTTTGGAGTTTCTGCCCTCGCTGCGGGGAGACTCCCAACTTTTTAGTCTCATGTTTTTAATTGTTTGCAATACTTCTATAATAGACTAACGCAATTTCACTGTCAAGTATTTTTGAGAGAGATGTTTCCTAGTATTAAGTGTTGACTGATTGGGGTTTGCCACAGGCATAGCGATGGTGCGCCCATAAACACCCTACAGCCCGATGGTGCGCCTATAAGCACCCTAAAATTACAGTTTTTTGTCTGGCGTCAACAGCCCTAATTGTGTATTTATTAGTCCCAATATCCTGCAGGTATTTCAGCATCTGTAAAAATTGGCAGGGTTTCCCAATTTTTTCCCCATTCCGGCAATTGCGCTACTTTTTTTAGCTGAAGCGACATTTTTATTAAGGAAAATCCTAAATTGTGGAAATCTTGAATAAGTTCGGCTTTCAAGAATATTTCATTTTTAGCTAAATCGGGAGCATTAGTCGCAATGACAATGCTGTTGCCGGTTTCAAAATTGCATATATAAATTTGTGCGAACACAGTTTGGATGGTTTTCACCGCCGCCGCATTAAACTCTTGTTTGTGGAACAGGTGGACAACTAGAACACCTGCGATTGACAAGCGAGTTTTGCACAGTTGGTAAAATTCTTGTGTGACCAACCTATAGGGCATATAGCCGCTGCCAAAACCAGCATCCACGATAATTATATCGTTTTTTACTGTGGAATTTTGTTGGGCTAGATATTCGCGCCCGTCTTGAATGGCTACTTTGAGTCTGTCGTCGAATTGAATGCCAAAAAATTTGTGAGCAACTTCGACTACTGTTTGGTCAATATCTGTACATTCGACTATCGCGTTAGCGAAATAATGGTGAAAAAATCTGGGAATGCTGCCGCCGCCAAAGCCAATTAGATAGATATTTTTTGGTTGATTTTTCCAGACTAATGCTAGCAGCATGGCTCTGGCATAGGGAAATATTAAATTTAGCGGATTGTTGAGGTCTAGGATTGATTGAGCTACATTTGTGCTTAAGGTTTCTCTGTCTGCTAAAAGCAGTAGTAGCACTGATTTTATTTTTTTTACTGCTATGCAGTTGTCGCCGGAGTTTTGTTGAAATAGGATGCCGTCTGGTTGTTGCTGAAGCCAATTTATTTGTTCGTTAATAAGTGCTAAATTGCGACTTTGCCGATCGCCTTTATAATCAGTCATACGATTTTAGATTTTAGATTTTAGATTTTAGATTGGGGAATCACTGATGACTATCATGGTTGGGAGCATACCTACATTTTCATTCTTTTTGGGAAGTGGTATCACATCTAAAATCTCAAATCTCTCTTCTCACATTTAATCACTTCAAACCCAATAATAGGGCGATTCCGCCGATCGCACAAACTACCCCCAAAACAGCCCGAAGGCTCACTTTTTCGCCCGCCAGCACGGCTAAGGGCAGGATAAATAGGGGACTGGTAGAACTGAGTGCTTGAGCTATTCCTGCGGGTGCATATTTCAGCGAAATTTGTTGCAGGAAAATCCCGAGATAGGTTCCTAAAAAAGCTGCTATAATGATTGCATTTAATAGTTTGGGCGCTTTTAATTGTTTGAAACTGTCCCGGTTTGTTGGGTTCAAAAAGCACAGCATGACTGCCATGCCGCCGCTCAAGCGCAAGGCCGCAGTCCACAGGGGATCGATATCTATTTGAGTGAAGGCTGCCCGGGATAAAACTGCTCCGGCGGCGTGGGTTGTTTGTCCTAATAAACTAATGGCTAATCCCTGGCAAAGATGTTTTGATGGTAAGGTTGTTTCGGCTGTTCGTTCTGCAATTACCCAAGCGACGCCGCAGATTGTTAAAAGAATGCCTGTACAAGCAATGGGCGATAAGTTTTCTTGCAAAAATATTAAGCCAAATAAAGCTGTTAAAGGGGGAGATAGGGTTTCTAAAAGCAGCGTTCGCCTCGCGCCTAAATATTTTAATACGATAAAGAAAGCGGTGTCTCCGATGCCAATTCCTAGAGCGCCGCTGATGAGCAGCATTGCTAAAATATTAGGGTTGATTGCGGGTAAGGGTTTGCCTAAAATTAGTACAGTGGCAAGGAGCATGAAAAGGGCGATCGCGCCTTTGAGCAAGTTTAGCACCACTGCGGGGATTTGCTGTCCCACTCGCTGCCAGATTGTGGAAGATAAGGCCCAGACAAATGCAGCGCCTAAAGCGGCTAATTCACCCATAAAATCTGTTGACTGTTGACTGTTGTTACCAATTCCCCATGCCATATAAATTAGGGTTCCAGACTTATCATCTGGAACCCTAGATTTATTAAGCTTTTTTAGCAGTGGGCGGGGAGAGAATCGAACTCTCATACCTTTCGGTGTCAGATTTTGAGTCTGATGCGTCTACCAATTTCGCCACCCGCCCTTTTTCGTTTCACCATCATAACACACAGATCGATTTCCTGCAAGCAAAGATTCATAATCTTTTGAACTTGCCCAGCGATCGATCTCTCTGGCGCGCAATACTGGTACAGGATGGGACAACTGAGCCGTCTGAGCTTGTTTGAGCAGTTCTCCGAGTTGAGTGCTGCTGAGGTCGTCGTAGGCCCGCGCCTGCGCCAAAAACGCATCGACATTCAGTTTCGGAGCTAAAGTAGGCGAACCTCCGGCCAGTTTCATCAACAGCGATGCTACCACTTTTGGGTCTTGGGTGGCGAGCAAGGCGGCGCGATCGCACGTAAATTCCGCACACCGCAACCATTCCAACATTTGCGCCTGCAAACCCTGCGCGAGCACGGTTCCCACAGGTGAAATTTGACCCGCAGCCAACACAATTAAATTACCCAGAGTCAGGTAAACTCCGTGCTCGCACTTCAAATGCCCCAATTCGTGAGCGATTACTGCCTTAACTTCCTCGTCTGTAAGCAAATCAATCAGAGAAGTGTGCATCACCACAAAAGGCTGTTTTCCCCGCATCGCAAAGGTGTAAGCATTCGGCATCGGATGCTGGCGGACATAAAGCTGCGGCGGTTCCAAATCAAGAGTTTTGCAGGCATCCAACAGCAATTGATGCAGGTGGGGCAATTGATTTTCGCCGACTTGGACGCTGGAAGCCAGATTTTCCAGCATGAAAAACTGTTCCCCAATTTGTCCCAGCAACTGCCGCACCATCAAATCTAGGCCGGGCAGTTGTTTGAGCGTGTTGGTGGCTTCCAAGTCTAGCGGGTGGCGAAACTGGTCTGCTTTCAAACCGATGAGCGGTATGTTCGACATTTTAATCCTGAGTCATTAGTCAAGAGTCACTGGTCGTTAGTCATCGGTCATTGGGAAGTGGGAATTATGAATTGGCAATTAAAAAAGGTTGAATTATTTTTCTTCCTTCTTCCTTCTTCCTTCTTCCTTCTTCCTAATGACTAATGACTGCTGACTAATGACTAATTAACAGTTTAAACCCGATCGCACGGGATTGACAGGAGCCTCAGCAGTCGCCGGGTCTGTGCCCTCTTTGACGCGCCGCAACTTAGCTCCCAATTTTTGCAGTTTCACCTCTAACTGCTCGTAGCCGCGGTCTAAGTGCTGCAAGCTGCTGATGGTGGTGACACCATCGGCTGCAAGTCCCGCTAGCACTAACGCCGCCGAAGCCCGCAAATCTGTTGCCACTACTGGCGCACCCGACAGCATGGATACTCCGCGCACAATCGCTACATTGCCTTTAAGGCGAATGTCGGCGCCCATGCGGTTGAGTTCTGCTACGTGGCGCAAGCGATTCTCAAACACGGTTTCTTTGATCAAGCTGTCTCCTTGGCTCAGCGTCAGCAAAGCCATAAACTGAGCTTGCATATCTGTGGGGAAACCCGGGTAAGGCAGAGTTTCGATGTCTGTGGCGGAGTGAGTTTGACCGGGAACTATCCGCAAAATGTCGGGGGATTCTGCAATAATTTTCGCCCCAATTGTCTTCAATTTGGCAATGACTGCGGTCAGGTGGTCGGGAATTACCGGCGACAAACTGATTTCGGAGTGAGTGATGGCTCCTGCTACTAAAAATGTTCCGGCTTCAATGCGATCGGGAATAATTGAATAGTCTACCGCGTGCAGCTTGGGAACGCCCGAAATGACGATCGTATTCGTGCCGGCGCCTTGAATTTTTGCTCCCATAGCGCGGCAGAAATTCGCCAAATCTGCGACTTCCGGCTCTTGAGCCGCATTTTCAATCACGGTTTCTCCTTCAGCCAGAGTCGCCGCCATCATCAAAGTTTCAGTTGCGCCCACGCTGGGGTAGTCCAAATAAATTTTGGCTCCTTTCAGGCGGCGGTTCGGCCCTTTGACGTAAGCGTGAACCGTGCCGTGGTCGATGTGGACTTCGGCGCCGAGGGCTTGCAGACCGCGAACGTGGAGTTCAACGGGTCGAGCGCCGATGGCGCACCCACCGGGCAAGGGCACTTTGGCAAATCCCAAACGCGCTAGCAGTGGGCCGATGATGAAGAAGCTCGCCCGCAGTTGGCTGACTAATTCGTAGGGGGCTTGAGCGTCTATGAGGTTGCTGGCGTTGATGTCTAAAACGTCCCCGTTTTGCTGTAATTTGACTCCTACAGCCGAGAGAATTTGCCCCATGCGGGCGACATCGACTAGACCGGGAACGTTGCGGAGACGGCAATCCTCTGGGCATAGCAGGGCTCCTGCCATGACGACTAAGGCCGAGTTTTTGGCGCCGCTGATTTTGACGTGTCCTTTAAGGGGCTCGCGACCCCAAATTTGTAATACTTGTTGTTCGTCGCTTTCAGGTGAAGCTGGCAGGTTAGACGTGTTCTGAGCTGGTGTAATGGGTTTGCCCTCCATAATGCGCTTCGTTACTTTATACATTATTAATTTTGGTTCGATTTTACCGGAAAGTTTTTATATGTCTAGGGGTAACATGAGGAATTTTCGGCATTATATTTGCTAGCATTGAGTCTGCGCAAGGCTTTCAGGTTCGCTCGCAAAAAAAATCTCGATCGAGTCTCATGAAGTTATCTGTATCAAAATTTACGTTCATTAGTAGCGGTCGCTCGGATGGCAGAAGTTGTACTTTTGTCAACGAGCTTTTGAAATAAAAGCAGACTCGGTTGTTGACAAAGGTGTAAGATATCGGTTCGATCGACCATGCCAGAAAGTTTACACATTGTCGATCGCCCCATTGCCTGTGCTAACCTGTGACAACAACCTAGAGCCAAAGCTACTCCTAGCATATGGTTCACATTAAACGGATCGAACTGACTAACTTTAAATCTTTTGGCGGCACTACGGCCATTCCCGTGCTGCCTGGTTTTACTGTGGTTTCCGGGCCCAACGGTTCTGGAAAGTCCAACATCCTCGACGCTTTGCTGTTTTGTCTCGGACTTTCGAGTTCTAAGGGAATGCGGGCTGAACGTTTGCCGGATTTGGTGAACAGCGCCCAAAACAAACGCGGTACGATCGAAGCTAGCGTGACTGCGACTTTTGCGCTGGAAGATGTGGGGGAGGAATGGTTCGCCCGGGATGAAGATGAGGATGAAAATGCAGCAGATGAGTTATCCGTTGAAGCAGAGGAAGTGGAAGGGATAGAAACTGCCAAAACTCAAGACAACAACGGCCAATCATCTCCTGTCAATCAAGAATCGCCTCTATCTGTTGCAGAAGCCGAAGGGATAGAAATTACCGAAACTCCAGACAACAACGGCAAATCATCTCCTGTCAATCGAAAATCCAAAATCGAAAATCGAAAATCGGAAGAGTTATCTGTTGAAGACGTAGAAGAGATAGAAATCGCAGCAACTCAAGACAACAACGGACAACTACTCGCTACCAATCGAAAATCCAAAATCGAAAATCGAAAATCGGATGAGTGGAGTGTGACGCGGAAACTTCGGGTAACTCGCCAAGGTACTTACACTTCAACTTATTACATTAACGGCCAACCTTGCACGCTGACTCAACTTCACGAACAACTCAACCGCTTGCGAATTTATCCCGAAGGCTATAACGTCGTGCTCCAAGGAGACGTTACGAGCATTATTTCGATGAATTCTAAGGAACGCAGAGAAATCATTGACGAATTAGCTGGTGTGGCTCAGTTCGATCGCAAAATCTCTTTAGCTAGGCAGAAGTTGGATGAAGTTAAGGAGGTGGAAGAACGCAGCAGGATTGTGGAAAAAGAGCTGATTTCTCAGCGCGATAGACTTGCTTCCGATCGTACAAAAGCGGAAAAATATCAAAAGCTACGGGCGGAATTTCAAGAAAAGTCGCAGTGGGAAATTGTGCTGAAATTCCGCCAATTGCAGCAGCAAGAATGGAAGCTGCGAGAACAAATAGAAACGGGCGATCGCACTTCGGCATCTCTCACCGAACAACTGCAAGCAATTAACACCCAAATTCAAGAAGCAACCGCCGAACTTGACGCGCTGAATGCCCGCGTTAAAGCTTTGGGAGAGTCGGAATTGTTGGCTTTGCAAGCGACGATTGCGACTCAGGAAGCGGAACGGCGGCAACTGCAAAACCGCAAACAGGATTTGGAAAAAACTGCTGGGCAAATGGCGGCTAATATAGCACAAACCGAGGAAGAAGTTCGGCAATTTAAGCAAAGTTTGGAGCAAATTGAGATTGAAATATCTTATGTTAAGTCTCAAATAGGAAGTTTGCAGGAACAGCGGGATGCAGCCCAGCAAAGTTTAAATGAAAGTCGGGAAGTTGCAAATGCGATCGCCTCGACGGCCGAAGTTTGGGTACAGCAGCAAACGGAACTGCACCGCCAAATCGAAACAATTCAACAAACTTTGGAACCGCAGCGTACAGAACAAGCTACCATTGGCGAAAGAGCCGATCGCCTGCAAAGTCAAATTCAAGAACAAAACCAATCGCTACAAGTATTGGAACAGGAAATTGCAGCGAAAAAAGAGCAGCAATCTCGCCTTGGGGAAACCAAAGGCATGGCATCTTTGCAAGTAGAATCGCTGAATCAGATTTTAGTCGAAGCCGAACAAGAATTGCAACTGCAACAGGAAACTCAAACTCGTTTGTTGGAAGAACAGCGGGAAAGACAGCGCAAATTAGACAAACTCGAAGTGCAGTTTCAAGCACTGCAAGAAGCGACGGGAACGTTTACTGCAAAAATTGTCGCGCAAAGCGGAATTGGCGGAGTTTGCGGCTTGGTGGCTCAACTCGGCAGGGTAGAACCGCGCTATCAGTTGGCGCTGGAAATAGCGGCGGGCGGGCGCATGGGAAATATGGTGGTGGAAGATGACAGCGTGGCTGCTGCTGCGATCGAATTGTTGAAACAAAAACGGGCGGGAAGGATGACGTTTTTGCCTTTGAATAAAATTAGGGGCGGCAGGTATTCGGTGAATGAAAATTTGCGGCGCGCGGCTGGGTTTGTGGATGCGGCTGTTAATTTGATTGATTGCGATTCGCGGTATCAGGAAATTTTTGCTTACGTTTTTGGCAGTACGGTTGTGTTTAGCAACCTCAGCGACGCCCGCCGCTATTTGGGACAGTACCGGATTGTCACTTTGGACGGGGAAATTTTGGAAACTAGCGGGGCGATGACTGGGGGAAGTTCTACTAACAGATCTACCTTGCATTTTGGCACGGTTGAGGCTAGCGAGGCTGCTAGTGAAGCGCGGACGATCGCATCTCTGCAAGAAAGGTTGGAGGAAATTGAGCGGATTTTGGAACGGTGCAAAATTGCGATCGACCGCGCGTCTGTTGCAGTCAAAACTCGCAGCCAAGAATTGATGGAAGCGAAACAAAATTTGCGCGAAAATCAGTTGCGCTTGGAACAGTTGGATTCAGAAATTAAGAATTTGCAAGCGCAACAGGAACAAGTGCGATCGCAAATTGCCAAAAACACACAGGAATTAACTAATTCGCGATCGAGATTGCAGTTGCTGGAACGAGAATTGCCCGCACAGGAAACTCAATTGCAGCAGTACCGACAAACTTTGGCGCAGTTGGAAGAGTCGAACAGTCACAGCGAATGGCAGCAAATGCAATCGAGTTTGCGCGCTCTAGAAGCGCAACTGCAAGAGCGAGAATTGGCTCTGAGAAACGTCCAGCAACGCCTTGTAGACTTGGAAAATCAATTCGGGCGTTTGGAAGACAAAATTAAGGAAGGTAGCGAGAAATTGCAGGATTGGCAAGTGCAGCAAAACGCGGGGGCGGATGCGATCAATCGCATTGTTTCGCAGCAGTTAGAACTCGATCGGCAAATTGCAGAAGCTAAGGCGGCTTTGGGGGAAATTGAGGAAAAATTGGGCGTGCAGAAGGGAGATCGCGATCGGGCGGAATCTCAACTGCGAGAGAAGCATTTAGCCAAACAACAGTTACAGTGGCAGTTGCAAAAACTCCACGAAACTCAGCAAGAACGCCGGGAACAATTAGCCGCAATCCGCACTCTATTGGAAACGCAGCGGGCGGAAATGCCCGACCCCGTGCCGTCGATTCCTGAAAATGTTGAGAAAGCCAATTTAACAGAATTGCAGCAGGAAGTAAAGGCGATCGCCAAACGCATTCAAGCTTTAGAACCAGTCAATATGCTAGCCTTGGAAGAGTACAACCGCACTCAAGAACGCCTTCAAGAATTGAGTCAAAAATTGACGACATTGGAAGGAGAACGCACTGAACTGCTGTTGAGAATCGAAAATTTTACCACACTCAGGCGGCGCGCTTTTAAAGAAGCTTTCGACGCGGTTAACGAGAACTTTCAGACTATCTTTGCGGAACTTTCCGAAGGCGACGGCTATCTCCAGTTAGATGACCAGGAAGACCCCTTCAGCAGCGGCTTGAATTTGGTCGCTCACCCGAAGGGCAAACCCGTACAGCGGCTGGCTTCCATGTCTGGAGGCGAAAAGTCGCTGACGGCGCTGAGTTTTATTTTTGCGCTGCAACGCTACCGCCCGTCTACGTTCTACGCTTTTGATGAAGTGGATATGTTTCTAGATGGGGCAAATGTGGAGCGATTAGCTAGAATGATAAAACGACAGTCTGAACAAGCCCAGTTTATTGTTGTGAGTTTGCGGCGACCTATGATTCAATCGGCTGAGCGTACAATTGGCGTTACTCAAGCGCGGGGAGCTTATACTCAAGTCATAGGACTGAAGTTGTAGTCCCGGAGTTTATGTTAACGCTCGTGTTGAGTGATATATGTACTTAATAAATCAGGATTAAAGTTAGAATGACATCCGAACAAATCTGCCAACGCTCCGACATTCTCGGCACTCAAGTCATCACCCGCGACAGAGGCAAACGCTTGGGGGTGGTCAGTCAATTGTGGGTGGACATAGACCGGCGGGAAGTTGTGGCGATCGGTCTGCGCGATAATATATTCGCGGTCGCTGGAATGCCGAGGTTTATGTTCCTCAACAATGTCAGCGAAATCGGTGACGTGCTGTTGGTGGAAGATGAGAGCGCGATCGAAGATGATGTTGATGTTGAAGTCTACAGCATTTTGATTAATAGCGAAGTTATTACCGAAACCGGCGAACTTTTAGGTAGGGTGCGGGGCTTTAGGTTCGACCCCGAAGACGGTAAGTTAGTTTCTATAATTATCGCTTCCCTGGGAATCCCCCAAATCCCCGACCAAGTTCTCAGCACTTACGAGTTGGGGATTGAAGAAATTGTCAGCAGCGGCCCGAATCGCTTGATTGTGTTTGAAGGTTCCGAGGAAAGGCTCAGGCAGCTTAGTGTGGGTTTGCTGGAGCGCGTTGGTTTGGGTCAAGCACCTTGGGAACGGGAAGAGGACGAGGCAGGTTATTATCCGAAACCCGTGGCTACGGGAAATCAATTGGGCCCGGGCGTGCGGATACCTGCACCGGAAATGCGCAGCAGGGTAGCCGCGCCTGCGGTTGAGGAAGTTCCTTGGGACGAGGACTCGCAGTGGAATCGGCCTGCGGTGCGCCAGCAGCAGCAGCAGATGCGCGCGGTGCAGCCTGAGCCGATCGACGATTACGAGGATTACGAAGAGGATAATTGGGGCGGCGAGGAGGACGATTACGAGGAGGAGTACGAGGAGAAGCCGCAGTACACTCGCTCTGAGAGTTCTCGCCCGAAAGAGCCGATCGTACAGTACGAGTACGAGGATGATGTGGAGGCGGATGCTTGGGCTGACGATGAGGCGCCGAAGCCTTACCAGGCTCCTCGGGTGAATATCCCTGAGAAAAATAAGACTCCCGAGTACGAGGAGGAAGCGAATTATTAGGAATTAATCAATTAGCTGAAACCAATATTTTGCACTCTTCTTAAGAACGGGCAAGATACCCGTTCCACAATCAAGTTTATTTTTTGTGGAACGGGCTTCTAGCCCGTTGCTGATATTTGTGCAAGATGTGAGTTTAAACAAATATTTTGTAGCCACGGGTTTTACGAATAAAATTTAATTCTCGCAAACAATCTAGTGGAGTAGGTTGGGGGATGCAGTGAAGGCGCTCAATCTAATTAAATTAGATCCATGAACTAGATAATACTCGCATGGCAGTTTACTATACTTTTGCTGACATTTCATATTATGTTAATGATCGAAAAAGATTTTGCTAAAAATGTTGCTTTCAGATTAATAACATATCTAATTTTTCCTATTTTTTTATCCACCACCACCGCTGAAATTGTCTTGCGAGTTGCGGGATACAAACCCTGGCAAATAGAAAATGTTGATGTTGCCGTCGAACCAAAAGGTAACTTTTTTACCAAAGACTCGGAACTCGGCTACAAGCATTTGCCGGGTAAATTCAAGGTGACACTTAACGGCAATTACTCATTTAATACAACTCATCTCAATAATAGTTTAAGAATAACACATCCCCTCAATACTTACAATTTATCGTCAAAAAAACCTGAGATTTGGATATTTGGCTGTTCTTTTACCTACGGTTGGTCATTGAATGACAGCGAAACTTATGCTTGGTTGCTGCAAGAGAAATTACCCAAGTATGAAATAGTAAATTTTGGCGTTAACGGCTACGGCACGCTGCACTCGTTGATTCAATTCAAAGAAGCACTCAAACAAGGAAATAAACCCAAAATTGCGGTGATTGCTTATGCGGGATTTCACGACCGCCGCAATACTTTGTTAAGGGCGAGAAGAAAGCAAATGGCTGCTTGGAATAAACTGGGTATTTTATTCCAGCCCGATGCTAGGCTGAATGGAGAAAATAATTTTACCTACAAAATGGCAAAACTTGAATATCACGAGTTCCCGTTGATGCGGGTTTCTGCATTAAGCCATTTTTTGGAGGTTAATTACAATCAATTTGAAGAGGGATTGTACAAAAGTCACGATGTTTCTAAGGCAATTATTAAAGAATTTAACCGTGTGGCGGAGGCTAATGGTGTTAAGTTAGTTGTGGCCGGAATTAATGCCGGTTCTGCTAAGATGTTGGAGGAGTTAAGTGAGGAGGGAATTCCTACAGCGGATATTTCTGTTGATTTGAAAATACCTGCCAACAATAATTTACCTCATGACCTTCATCCAAGTGCGATCGCCAATCGGCAATATGCAGAAAAGTTGGATGTTTTTTTGCAACATACTGTTTTAAAGTAAGTTAACGAACCGCGAAGGCGCAAAGGGCGCGAAGGAAGAGAGAAAGAGGAAGTTTAGAAGTTATTTAGGGTTGCGAGAGTGATGGGAGTATTTGATTTTGTTTCTTTTAAATTGCATCGAAAATTTATAATTGATGGTTTTTTCCTGTTTTTACTTGTTCTTATAACAGTTGCAGTAACATCAATCTATGTATCCAGCGAACATACTTTTTATTGGTGGGATTACGCGGGATACAATACGGCTACAGTCAACACGGCAAATTTATTTCGAGACTCGCCAGATCAAGCATGGGGCGGAGTTATAGACTCGCTATCTAAGGAAAAAAACCTGTTAATTTCTCTGCCGTTAGTGCCGTTTATTTTGTTATTTGGCGAGTCTCGGCTGAGTTACATTCTCAGCGTATCTCTGATTTATGTGCTGCCGTTTCGCCTGTTGCTGGGGGCAATTTCTGCAAAGCTAATTCCAGTTTATCCCCGCCGGGTGTTTTGGTCAACGGTGCTGCTGAGTTTATTAATTCCGATGAGTTGGATACCGACTCTGCGGGGATATCTGGATACTGGCGGCTGTGTGTTTGTAGCCTTGGCAATTTGGGTTTACGTGCAGGATATTAAGCTGAAATCTTGGTGGAAAATCCCGTTAATTGGGTTTTTGCTGGCGGCGGCGATTCTGTTGCGGCGTCATTTTGCTTATAGTGCGATCGCATTTTTTGGTGCAGCGACTTTACAGGTTTTCATCGAGTTTATTCTACTAATATACCGTAGGGAAACGGCGTTGTCGTCTTCAAAAGATAAGGATACGGCAGTGCCGTTTCCCTACATATCCTTGTTTGAATCCGGCATCAAATTGGGTTTGATAGCTGCAACTAGCTTAACTATTTTAATGTTGGTAGCGGGAGATTTTACTCGCAGTGCTTTGACGGTTGACTACCGCAATTTGTATGTTGCTTGGAGTTTGCCTGTAAATGAGATTTTAACTCGTTATGCGAATTTTTACGGTTTGGGAACTTGGCTGCTTGTACTGATAGGCTTTTCGGCGGGAATTCTCAGCCGAATCCTGGTCCCGGCGGCGGCTATTTTTGTTTCGTTGTTTGGGGTTTTGTCGCTGATTGAATGGCTGTTAGTGTTGCGTTACGGCTACTTGCACTATACAATTCATCTTACACCGATCGCACTTTTGGGATTATCCACATTTTTCTGGACAACTTGGCTGACACTCAAGGGAAAAGTTCGATATTTGATGCTGGGTGTCGCGGGCTTGTACCTGATTGTGAATGCCGCAGTTGGGTTAATTCCTCTCAAAATTGATGTGTCAAGACTGTTTGTAGGTAATTTTCCACCGTTAGTGCGATCGGACTACGGCGAAGTTGTAAAATTAGTAGAGTTTCTGCGAAAATTAGCACCGAATGAAGAACCGATTTATATTGCCGGTGCTTCTAACAGTTTTAATGCTAATATCCTCAGACAAGCCAACCGCAAATTAAATCCGCCGGAGGGTTGGTGGAAATTAAATACAATCGGGAGGCCGCAAATTGACTCGCGCGATACTTACCCGCTACCGGAGTTGTTGCAGTCACAATATGCGGTGGTTGCTGTGCCTTTTCAGCAGGTGTTACCGAGTGACGAACAAGTTTTGCGATCGCAAGAACAAGATGTTGTTAAAGTTGTGTACGATGCCTTTACTCAAAACTGGGAAATTGCCCGCGATTTCCAATTGCTACCGGAACAGTTTAAGCTAGAAAACGGCGTGACTGTCAGAGTTTACCGGAGGGTGAAGACGACGGATACAGCAACGGCAGTTAGGACTCTGGATGCGATGCAGCGGCAAATAGTCGATCGACCAGGCACGCAGTTAGATTGGATTAGTTTGCATCAATCAATCTACACAAGTGCCAATTATTCAGTCTATCAAGAATCGGATAACCTATATAAGATTGTAACTCATCCAATTAAAAACAGCCAGAAACTCGATACATCTTTCCTGTATTTAGGTTCGATTTCAGACAAAGTAAAAGTTACAGGCAAACTCAATTTACCTAACCAACAATGTCCGGGAGTTGTCCTGCGCTTGACTTTGTGGGACAAGCAAGGTAAATTAATAGACTCAGCAGAGATGGCTTACGATCAAAAGAGTGCGATCGGCTTAAATCTATTAGTTGAGGGCAAAAATCCCATTTATCTGCTGCTTGAGGTATTGAGTAGCAGGAAACAGAATTTAACAAACCAATGCCGACTGGAGATTAACAATTTGGCTGTCAGTAGGTAACTTGAACCGTCAATGCAAAAACATCAAAAATCCCACTGGTATTTTAATCTATCTCTCTATACTTTTGTCATCATCGCTTCGCTGATGGCAACTGGCTATATTTTCCCCATTGGAGGCAATTTCCCCGAAGTGCCACCCATTCAATTTATGTTAAATCCTGAACTCTATAAAAATGACTATTACGTTCAGGAAATGGTTAAGTTTAATCCGAGATATTACTATTATTATATTATCTATTTGCTCGCAAACTTAGGAACAAGCATTTCCCTAGCGCACTTTATCTATCAATTCCTAGCCTTCGGTTCATTTATCCTAGCTTGCTACGCAATTATCAATATTTATACTAATTCAAAACTGCCCGCAGCAGCGATGGCTTTTTTATGTATAGCCGCTTCATTTACAGACGTTGGTAACACGCTGATATTTTCCACCAAATCCTTACCCAGTACCTTCGCTATGGCCTTCGCTATCTGGGGAATTTATTTTAGTTTGCGCCAGAAATGGCTGACAGGATATTTCTTTTTTGGACTGGCTTGTCTGCTGCAATTTTTAGTGGGTTTGTTGCCAGGATTGATGATGGTTCCCGTTTTGGTAATTCAATCTGTAAAACAGCGAAACTTCAAAACATTGATTTTGGCGATCGCACTTTTAGCAGCAATGGCAAGTATCGTTTACGTACCGATGTTATTAACAGGTACTACCAGCACTCACACTATCGACAACGCTGATTTTGTCTACATTCACGCGAAAGTCCGCAACCCCCACCACATCCTGCCGTCAAATTGGGATGTCGGGAATTGGTTCAACTTTATATGTTTCATAATTGGTGGCTTGCTGTGCATCAAAAAATCTGATTTGTTGCCAAAAGAAGACAAAGTTAATTTTTATACAATTGTTGGTAGCTCGATTTTTGCACTGTTTCTTAATTACATATTTGTAGAAGTTTACCCTTTGGCTTTTATCGCCAAACTACAGTTAGCTAGAACTGTACCTTTTGCTCAATTAATTATATTTATTGCTGTTGTTTTGACAGTCGAGCAACTTTACAGAGAAAAACAAATAGCTATTAGCTTGTTGCTGTTAGCTGTACTAACTTTGCCTTTTAGGGGTATCATTTTCCTAGGATTATCAGTTTGGCAAACAAAAAAATACGTATTTCCCAAACGATATAATATATTGTTGTGGATTTTAGCAGCAGGAACGGTAATTTTCAGCTTGATATATCCGCTGACTGATTCATGGGAAATAATGGGCGATCGAATAATTAGCATCCCAGTTTTTTTCTCAATCCTCGCCTTGCCATTCATTTTAGAAGAAACATCCCTAGCTACATCTATCAAACAAACTATAACTCACACATTAGCCTTAATAACTACTGCCACTTTAGTTTTTGGAATAGCAGGAATTCTGCCCAAACCTATATTAAATGTATTTCAAACAAGAGTTAATATCAATGCCGTTCCCAGAGACGACTTAAGCAAATTAGCTGTGCGATTTTCGCAAAATAGCAGCCGCGATTCACTCGTATTAATTCCCCCCTCAGTTACCAGCTTCCAGTTTTTCTCCGAAAGAGCGATTGTCGTCAACTTCAAGAACTTTCCCTTTACCGAAAAAGGCATCAAAGAATGGCAAAATCGCATGGAAACTGTTTTAGGAGTTCCCTTAAACCCGCAAATGATTTGGGGAGGAAATGACTTTTTCATCCGACGCAGCAGTGCGGATTTAGTCAAAGTAGCCAGAAACTATCATGCCGATTATATCCTGACTCGCAGCGATTGGCACCCAAATATTGACGGAGAAATAGTAGATAGAGAAGGCAAATGGATACTGTTTAAAATTAGATAATACTATTCTTGAAAACATCAGATATTTATTCAGTCTGGCGTTGCGCCGACTTTGTTTGTATAGAAGCGGTTTCAACCGCCGAATCTAATCTGCGGTTAAATATCAAAACCTGAATCATCAATAATTTCGCTAATTTGCTTGTCCACATAATCAGCATCTACATTCCGCGCCATCAACTCAGCTAAAATTCCCAAAGAAATCAACTGCACCGACAGAATTGTACACAAAATCCCAAAAAATAACAAAGGTCTATTGCCGATCGGCCCAAAATTCATCCCCGCCAAATTCAGAAACCAAATAACTATCAAATAACTCAGTGAAACAGTTCCAACCAAGCCAAAACACAATCCCAAACCCCCAAACAAATGACCCGGTTTGTGCAAATACTGCGTCGTGGCTAACACCGTCAACAAATCAATAAATCCCCGCGCATAACGTTCCCAGCCGTAATTAGATTTTCCGTGCTTTCGCGGATGATGTTCGACAACTACTTCCCCAATTTTAAACCCTAAATTGTTTGCTAAAGCCGGAATGTAGCGGTGCAATTCTCCGTACAATTTAATCGACTGCAAAACTTCCCTGCGGTAAGCTTTAAAACCGCAATTCATATCGTGCATTTGCACCCCAGTCAGCAAACACGCAACGGCATTAAACAGCTTGGAAGGTAAAGTTTTAGAAAGCGGGTCGTTCCGCTGTTTTCGCCAACCGGAAACTAAATCAAATCCCGATTCTAAATGATGTAAAAATTTGGGAATTTCAGCGGGATCATCCTGAAGGTCAGCATCGAGAGTAAAGATAATTGTCCCTGCTGCATTGCGAAATCCTGCCGAAAGTGCGGCGGATTTGCCAAAGTTGCGGCGCATTTTAATCGCTTTAATTAGTTTGGGATGTTGGCTGGCTAAATCTGTAATTTCTTGCCAGGAATAATCGCGGCTACCGTCATCTATGAAAATGACTTCGTAACTGTCAATTTCTGTTTGGAACATGACAAGTTGGATTTTGTCAAACAGCAATTTTAGGGTGGCTTCTTCGTTGTGAACTGGGATTACGAAGCTGAGATGTTTTGGCATAGGGCTATTCTATTTCATTTGTGTTGTCAATGAGATTTTTTTATTAACCGCAGAGGGCGCAGAGGAGGAGAAAGAGAGGTTTTTTAGTTTTTATTGATAACTTGGGAGTTTCGCAAGGCTACCCAACCTTCGCGGTTTTTAAATGAGGCATAGGCTGTCAATAATTTATCTGTTGGTGATGTTTGAATGTATCCTCTCCAAGCTGCGAATTCGTAGGAAGGGCCAAACAATTTAACTAAATCTGGGCGCGGAAATCCTGACATGGCAAAACCTCGAACGACATTTTCTTGGTTGAGAATGGCAATACATTTTACATTGTTTTCGGGGTCTCCTACCCACCCAATTACTCTCGCTGCTGTTGGTGCAAGTTTGGTGGCTGTATCAAAATATCCGGGTACTCCGTCTTTGGGTGCTGACAGTAAATTTGCGTCGATTTTTGTGTCTAATGCTGCACAGAAATTGTGTTTTTTGATGTCTCGGTTAAATGGCACTAGGTTGTTAGTTTTTAAGGCATCAATTAATCCGATAAAAGCGGCGGGTTTGTTGCCTACGCGGTCTTTAATTAACGTTACGTCAGTGATGCCTAATTGCAGTGATAATCCTACTAACGGTTGATAGGTTGCTCTGTGGGCGATCGCCATTGCAGTTTCGCCTCCCACCCCGTACATTAAAATAATCGCAACTGTGGCGACTGCAAACAGCGGTGTCAGCCAACGCCCTTGAATTCTTGGTGTTGGCTGCAACTCGCGCACCCACAATACTGTGAGGACAATTGTGCTCATCCAAAACAAGGCTGGAAGTGTGGCGTAGCGGGAAGCGGTGGCCTGTTCGACGCCAAATCCCGATCGACTAACCGCGGCCATTAGCGCCGTTTGCAGCGTGTAAAGTTGGATTGATAGCCAAGGCAGCCAATCCGGGCGATCGACCTTTTTTACAAATAGCCAATAACCCACAAAACCCGTCGCTGCCATCAAACCAATTATACCAATAATTGAAGCAACAATAATATTTTCGCTAAAAATTCCGCCGAGATAAGTGGGAATATATTCGAGAGTTTTGAGCGGGTTAATTTTAGTTAAAGAAGGGTGATGAGAAGGAGTTTTATAAGTTAAAAAATAAATGCCAATCACTCCAATCGAAGCAATGAAATACAAATAAGTTATTCGCCGAGGAAACCGCAGCACAACAGCAGCAGCACACAATATCGGCCACAAAGCTAAAGGAGTGCTGTAACTAATACAGCCTAAAACGCCAAAAACAATGCTGCCAATTACCCACTTATTTTGTTCCCATCCTCCGTTACCAGGCTCGGCTTTGGAATGAATATCCAGAGGCTCCGCCTCCCTCTTTCTTGACAAAAGCTTCACATAATATTGCAAACAAAATATCGAACAAATCACAAATAAATTAGCAATTATCCAGTGAACGCCGCTGAATCCCCGCATCCAATTGTGAGCCGCCGCCGGAGTAAAATTAAAAATAGAAATGCAAAGGAGTAGGGAGATAAATTGCAGGGGAAAACGCCTCAAATTTAACGGCAGCAGAGCGATTAAGACGTAACACTGAATCCAAGCCAAGAACCAGGCAACTAAACATAAACCAATATTTGAACCTTGGGTGACAACTATATTCAAGCCATAAATAATTGCCGGAATCAAGACAAAATGCTCGTTTGCTCGAAATATCCAATTAAAAGGATTTGTAGAGAAACCGTCTACTGAATAAAAATTCCACGTCATCCACCAATAATCAAAATTAGACAAGTCTCCCGCTTGGGATATCAAGTACAAAATATATGACGCTGGTATTAGAATGCCGAGAACTGATGCGGCAATTAAAATATATTGTTGCTTGATTTTCATGGATTCAGACATTGGGAGATTTTTAATTGGTAAGGGCGAGTTTAGGCGAGCAACTTAGAATATAACAGGTAACTCATGAACTAAACCCCCCCTCGCGTTTTGATTTTTCCTATTGAACTAGAAACCCGGTTTCTTCCTGTCTGTCTAGTCGTCAAACCAAAGATGGCGGGCTGAAACCGGGTTTCTTTCTGTGGGTAAATCTTATTTCATTTCACTTCTCTTGCCAGCATTTTTCTGAGTCCTTGCCGCCAGTGGGGAGGATGCGTACCCAAAAGTGCTGATATTTTCACCGTAGACAGAACCGAAAAAGCGGGGCGTTTTGCGGGTGTCGGATATTCGGCGGTGGTGATGGGAATTACGCGCTGAACTTTTAGGGGAAGGCCGAGTGTTGCTGCTTCCTCAAAAATGGCGATCGCAAAATCGTACCAACTACAAACACCGCTGTTAGTGTACTGGTAAGTGCCAAAATTTTTTGGTTGTATTTGAGGAATTATCTGCGAAATTGCCTCCGCTAAATCCCCAGTCCAAGTAGGACTTCCGATCTGATCGGCTACTACTCGAATTTCTTCTCTTTCCTTTCCCAACCTCAGCATGGTTTTGACAAAGTTGCCTTTGCCACCGTTGCCGTAAACCCACGCGGTTCTAATAATAATATGTCGGTTTCCCGCTTTCCGAATTGCTTCCTCGCCTGCTAATTTCGATTTCCCGTAAGTTCCCAGCGGGTTCGTAGAATCTGTTTCCAAATAAGCAGAACCGTGGCTGCCGTCAAATACATAATCAGTAGAAAAGTGAATCAAACTTGCTCCCAGTTTTTCGCATTCTTCTGCAAAAAATCCCGGGGCAATACCGTTGACTGCGTGTGCTAATTCTGGTTCACTTTCCGCTTTGTCTACCGCAGTGTAAGCACCAGAATTGACGACTAAATCCGGTTGAATTTCAGCCATTGCTTGACGTATGCTTTCGGGTTGGGATAAATCGAGGCGAGTGCGATCGAGCGCAATAACATCTCCCGAAGATAATAAAATCGGCTGCAATTCTTGAGCTAGCTGTCCGCTGCCGCCTGCAAGTAAAATTTTCATGATCAAAACACTTGAGCTGTTTTCAACGTTTGTCCAGCTTGGTCTTTAGCTGATAAGATTGGTTGGGCACCATCTAGCGGCCAGTCGATCGCCAAATCGGGGTCATTCCACAGGATACACCGCTCGTGTGCCGGTGCATAGTAGTCTGTAGTTTTATACAAAACTTCAGCCGTCTCCGAAACCACTAAAAAACCGTGAGCAAATCCCGCCGGAACCCAAAATTGCCGTTTATTTTCTGCACTCACCAAACAGCCAACCCACTGCCCAAAAGTCGGCGAACTTTTTCTAATGTCCACCGCTACATCAAAGATTTCGCCAGCCACTACCCGCAGCAATTTGCCTTGAGGCTGCTGCATTTGGTAGTGCAAACCGCGCAGCACATTTTTAGAGGATTTGGAATGATTGTCTTGAACAAATTCGGCCGTCACGCCTGTTTTTTCGACAAAAGCTTTGTGATTGAAACTCTCAAAAAAGAAACCGCGATCGTCTCCGAAAATTTTCGGCTCAATTATCAAAACTTCCGCGATTTCGGTAGATATAACATTCATAGTTAGCTGTGAAAGTGATAAACTCATACTCTGTCTATGCTATTTTACTATGAAAGCCGACGCATATCTCAAAAAATTGTACGCCAATCGATTTGATTCCCGACAAATACAAGCAAAAGTGGCACTCTGGAAAGTTTTAATTGATGAGTTTTTACAAGATTATGTTCCTCCCCAATCAACTGTTTTAGATATTGGCGGCGGCTACTGCGAGTTTATAAATCAAATTAGGGCTGAAAAAAAATATTTGATTGACCTCAATCCAGATTCAAAGTTATTTGCCAATCCTGATGTAAAAGTGCTGAACATTGATGTTTTAACTTTTGACGAGAAACCAGCTTTTAGCGAAGAATTTGATCGGATATTTATCTCTAACTTTTTTGAACATCTCCGCAATAAAGAAGAACTAATCCAAATTATCTCATTTTGTTTTGAGGCCCTTAAGCCAGGGGGTTCTCTCTTAGTTGTCCAACCAAATTTCAAATATTCTTTCAAAGAGTATTACGATTTTATCGATCATCAATTACCCATTACCCACTTATCGCTGCAAGAACTGTTACAAACCGTCGGCTTTGAAATCGACCTAATTATACCGAGATTTTTACCATTTTCGACCAAAGGCAGACCGGCATCGCCCTGGCTTTTAAAATTTTACTTAAAATTGCCTTTTTTGTGGCAATTTTTGGGAGGCCAAATGTTTGTTAAAGCATCGAAACAAAACCAGAGAGGTAGAGACTCATGACACGCATTTCCCGTCAGATGCAGGCAGAGCGATACATCTGCGTTTATCCGCGTTTATCCGCCTGCATCTGCGGTTAAAAAATCCCTACAAAATCGAACTTAAAACCACCTCATTAGCAGCAATCCAATCATAAATATCCTGCAAAGCCGCTTCCGGCCCAATAAGAGGCTGCCACCCTGTTTTCTCCATCACCCTAGAAGAATCAGTAATAAAAATCGGAATATCCCCCGCGCGTTCCTCCAAAACAGGAGGAATCGGAATCGATTTCCCCGTAATCTTTTGGCACAAATCAGTTGTCTCAACCAAAGAAAGACTGTTGCTCAAACCGCCGCCAACATTAAAAACTTCACCATCTAATTTGGAAAAATTTTCTAACTGATAATTAACTAACCTCAACAAATCTTCAACGTGCAGTAAATCCCTAACCTGCTTGCCGCTGCCACCAAAACCGATATAACTCAGCGACTTTTGAAAATAGTGAGCCGCCACCCACAAACCGCAAACTCCCTGATCGACTTTACCCATTTGCCAAGCCCCGGTAATCAACCCGCAGCGGTTAATAATTGCCGGCACGTTGTATGCTTCCCTGTACTCCTCAATCAGCAATTCTGAAGCTAATTTAGTTGCTCCGTAAAGCGAACGGTGTCCTTTTAAAGGGAAGTCTTCTGATATGCCCAACTCGGATATGCCGGGTAAAGTTTGCTCGGGGGCGATCGCAAATCTATTCGGCAACTCTAACAGCTTAACAGACTTGACACTGGCGATCGGATACACCCGGCTCGTAGACAAAAACAGCAAACTCGCACCCGTTTGTCTCGCCAACTCCAAAACATTCACAGTGCCTAGTAAATTCGTTTGCAAAACGTACTGTGGCGAACTAAAACCAGCCAGCACAGAAGGTTCCGCAGCACAATCTATAATGCAGTCAGCATTCAGTGCAACTGGATCTAAATCTGCCGCTGTGCGAATATCCCCGTAAACAAACTGAATCCCGCAACTTTTAAGCCGAGGCAGATTCAATTCTGAACCCCGGCGGCGCAGGTTATCTAAACAAATTATTTGCCATTCTGGGTGCAGTTTCTTCAGGCCAATTGCCAAACAACTGCCGATGAAACCCGCCCCGCCCACAATTAAAATTCTCTCAGGCATTCACTTTTAATTTTGCTATCTTTCTAGTCCGGTGGTAGTCGCCGCGAGAGAGATGTTTTTCGAGCCAGACATACAAGACAATAAACAAATACCGACTCCCCATCTCTTTTATTTTCAGTTTAGAAATGCCGGCAGTCCGATTGTACCATCTCAGAGGAATCACCGTATAGGAAAAACCCCGAACAATTGCTTTTAAAGGCAGTTCCACTGTCAAATTAAAATGATGGCTCAAAATCGGTTGCACGCCTTCAATTACTTCTCTGCGGTAAATTTTAAAAGCATTGGTGACATCGCTGTACCGCAAGCCGAAAATACTTTTGACAAACCAGTTTGCTAAGCGGTTAATTGCTAACTTGTGAATTGGATAATCAACTATAAAGCCGCCTTTGATAAAGCGGGAACCGAAAACGCAATCATATCCTTCTTGCAACTTGCGGTATCCTGCTACCAAATCTATCGGATCGTCTGAAGCATCCGCCATCACAATTGCCACAGCATCTCCGTCAAATTCCGCCAATCCCCGGCGCACGGCAAATCCGAAACCGTTGGGAGGTTGATTGTTGATGTATCTAACTGTGGGAAAAGTCTCTGACAACTCCTGGCAAATATCAATAGTTCGATCGACACTATTGTCATTCACAATCAAAATTTCGTGCGGAATGCCTTCTAAATCAAGCGTCTGGGCGATCGCCCGCACAGTACCGTACAAGCAGCCCTCCTCATTGTGGGCTGGTATAATCACAGAAATTTTCACTCCTCATCCTCCGCGCAACTGGACAAACTGGTTGTCAACAGGATTATACACCCAAGCTTTAATTTCGGTTTGGGCGATCGGCAAATTATTATCCGACAAATCAACCGCCCACCTTGCATTGTTGTACAACTCAGATTTTAAACTCTTAGCGATGTCGGGACTGTCCAAATTTACATAAGCGTTAGCAAAAAAAGATTGTTTATCGCCGACAGATAGCAGTACAATATTCGGCTGTTTCAAATTTCCTGGCAAAACCGCCCAACCGGAAGCCTTGACAGCAGCATTTTTCTTGAGAGTCACCGATTTTTCGCTGGTTTGAGGTTTCTCTAAATAGCCGTAAACTTTCTCGGTATTAGAAATAAACTCTACATTTTTCGCAAACTTTTTCCAACCTATTTTGTCGATAATTGCCGCGCCTTCTCTCACCAGCCAAGTTTTTTTGCTCAGCACCCTCAAACAGCTTTCCGGCGAATTCTCAAAAAAATCAGACTGTTCCAGATAGTTAATTAACTGCAAACAATCTTGAGCGCCTTGTTTGTAAAGAAGTGCCGATCGAGATTGGGCGATCGCCTGCTGAGAGTTAACAATAATTGTAGCAATTAACAGCCCTGCCAACATCCGATAAAAAAAATTGTAGTTGTGGTTTAACGTTGCTTTAGTTTCTTGATATTTACCTCGGACAAACAATTGCCCTAGCTGAACCAAAGCAATTAACAGCAAAATCGAATTCGTCGTATATCTCGACGATTCGAGCGCCTGAATCGCCCCAAATTCCGCCCTGCCAGCAGTAATAAACAGAGCCGATAAAACAGAAAAAAAACCTATTGACAGCCAAGGTAAAGCCTCGTGATTTTCACTAATATTATTCCTATTTGTCATTAGGAGGTACGAAGCAATCGCTGGGGCTGGAGATTGCTTTCCAGGGCGCGCAATGACGAAGAAATAGAATCCCAAAAATAAGAAAATTGCAAATATTAGCAAGCCAACCAGTGCAGAAATACCCGGAAAACGTACAAGTGGTGAACCCAACAAACTCAAAAAATAATCAATCACCACAAGTGGCTTGCTCAACAATGAAATAATACTTGCTTTCCGGCTGGGATGATAATCAATTGAGTAAACAGCACAAGTTGCCACAAACAGCAGCATCCATACAATAATTCTTTTTCGTTTCTGCACGGTATTTCCTTCTAAAGCCGCTACAGCCGGAATTGCTGCTAACCAAGAAAGCAAACCTTGGGCTAGGGAAAAACTAGCAATAAAGCAGAAGACAGCAGCTATAGAGATTCTAATATTAGGCAATAATTTGTGATTTGAAACCAGCGCATAAACCGCAGCTACAAAACACAAATTTACAAAAAACCACGCTAATTGAAATCCCCAAAGCCAGTTTTCATACTGAACTAGGGAACACACCAAAATACAAGTTAAAATATTAGCTAAATGCCACAAATCATCCCCAACCTTCTTAACTTGCATCGAGGATAACTTGTACATAGCGATAAAAGTTATCGCAGCCAAACCTATGCTGGCACACAACTGATAATTAATATTCCATCGGGAAGCAAAAGCCAGCACCGCAATAATTATTTTCGGGAACACTATGCGGTGATTGCTGTGCAAAGCCCAAAAATCGTTAAAAGTTACATTTCCCTGAGCTATTTTCTCAAAAAGGCTAGCTAACCTCCACTCGTCATCAACGGGAACGTTAACGCTAAAATTCGCTACAAATCCGATTAATAACAGGACAGGAATCAGGTATAGAGTAAATAAAATAAATTTTTTCATTAATGCGCGATCGATTGCAGCCACAATTTTATACCAAGCTGCGCTCAATTTTTCTTTTAAGTAGGTCGCTCTAATTCTACTCGTTACCAGGCAGAGCCTGGTAACCCCGGGAGGATCTGCCTCCCATTTTCATGAAAGCTTGCGAGGCAGATCCTCTGGACATGGGTTCCCTGGCTCTTCCAGGGAACCAGTTACAATTAGTCCCCCTCTGCTGGGACTTTGGTTTTGTAGTAGCGAATTCTGTTCGCCTCGAATCAACCTACTTAACAGTCTTGAACGTATCCAGTTTCCCAGTAAATCGGTTGATAAACATCTGCAAAACAGTCCGCTTGCCGATATTAATATTAGAACTCACGGACATTCCAGACTGCAAACCAACCTCCACTTCATTTGCCTTGCCCTTGTTCAAAACAAACTTCTGATTCTTGAGCTTAATTTTGGTTTTGAAAGCGTAGTATTTCCGCAGTTCAGTAGGAGGCTCAGCATCGCTGCTAATCTCTTTCACTTCACCCTCAGCAGTACCAAACTCCATAGCCGGGAAAGCTTCCACATTCACTTCCACAGGCACGCATTGGTATTTCGTCAAACCCAGTTTCTCTCTGTTAACTTCCTTCTCAGGACACACGCAACTTTTACCCTTTTCGCAATCAATCTTTTCTCCATCTAATTGTTTGCCGTGATATGGCTCCAATTTTTCCCGCTTCTGTCTCAAAGCATCCAATACCAGAGCCACATTGCTGTTTTCCAGGTAAACAACTGCTTCCAGACCGTTTTCGTCATCCAGAACCTTGAGTAGCTTTTCAGTTTGCTGCGCTTCGTAATAAGCTTCTTCGCATCGTTGTGGGCGCGGTTCGCCCGGTTTCAGCACCGAATTAATAATGGATTGGCATATCGGATCTTTCGCCATATCCAACTTAGCATTCTCCTTCTTAGAAGGTTTCAAATCGAAGATAACGCCCGATACCGGAGCCTTCATAACTTGAGTGTCGCGGGTTTGCTGCGCTTTTTCAAGTTGAGCATTGATTTCTGATAGCTTTTTCAGGTTTTCTACCTTGAAGCGACTTAGCTGAGAATCGCTGCTGGCAATTTGTTTCTCGTTTTCAGCAATTTTGGTGTAAAGTTCTTTTGCCCAGGAATCCTTGGTGTTTTTCAACTGTTCTTCGGCGCGGCTGATGGACTCCTGAAGGCGCGCTTGCTCTCCTTGCTGGCGCTGTATTTCAGCACTAATTTTTTGGATGTCACCTTGACGCGCGTTAATTTCACCTCGGCGCGTATTTATCTCACCTCGGCGCGTGTTAATTTCGCCTTTGCGGGCGTTAATTTCACCTTCGCGCTGCTTGATTTGATCTTGCTGTTTGAGAACGTCGCTTTGTCCTCTGAAAACATCTTGTTCCTGTTTTTCTTTTTGCAGTTCAGCGATCGCTCCTTGCTCCACCAGAGGGCCGAGTCTGCCTAGAATGTTTTGATTCGACTTCAATACTTGTTGGGATTTGGCTAACTGTTCGTCCGCCAAATCTCTCTGAGCCAGGGCAGATTTTACTTGCTCTTGCGAAGAACTTAACTGCTGCTGAGCATAATTTAATTGGTTCTGGGCAAAACCCAGTTGTTGCTGTGCTACGGTCATTTGATCGCCTGCGGCTTTCTCAGCATCCTGAGCTTGCTTCAGTTGTTTTTCCAACTCCTGAACTTGTCCTTGGGCTGCGGCTACGCGAGACAAAAATTCCGATCGATAATTAACATAAAGCCCTTGCTGAGCAGCATCAAAATTTCCGCTCGCTCCCCGATTGAGGTACAGCTCGTCAATCAAAGCTTGCAGCACTTGATTTTGTGCCGTGAGGCTCTGTCTGTCTTTGATAGTTGATTCTAGGCTTGAAGGAATAGGGCCTTGAATTTTGCCGTTAACCACATCTTCGTAAAATTTGTTTTCCTTTTCCAGAGCCTCTTTAGTTTTCTTAACAGAAGTTAAATCAGCACTGGATGCAAGGGGGTTAAAAGTGAGCAAAGGCTGGTTTTTTTCTACCCGATCGCCATTTTCAACGTGAACTCTCACCACAGCTCCTGTAGCAGGTGCTTGGATGTCTCTAGCACCATCTTTGAGTTCTAATTGGCCGATAGCGGGGACAGCTTGCTCTACGCTAGCAAAATAAGCCCAAACTACAGCAGAAGTGGTCATCAGCATGATCATCCACAAAAACAAGTGCGACCAAATCGCTGGTTTTTCGAGAATGACTGGTTGCTCAGAAAGTATTAACGATTTCATAGCCATTTGTTAGTTCTCAGTTGTTAATTGTTAGCGATCGGTTGTGAGTTGTTAGAGATCAGGTATTCGATGACTCTTGTTGTTGGAAGAGGCAGTAGTAACGCCCTTTAAGAGCCATTAATTCTTTATGAGTTCCCCGCTCGACTACAGAACCTTGATCCATCATAATAATTACATCAGCGTTTTGGATGGTAGTCAGGCGGTGAGTAATGAAAAACACCGTGCGGCCGGCGAAAGCTTCTGCTAAGTTATTGCAAACTTGGCGTTCGGAATGGTAGTCGAGGGCGCTTGTAGCTTCGTCCAAAATCAGCAGTTTCGGGTTTTGCAAAATCGTGCGGGCGATCGCCAAACGCTGCCTTTGACCCCCAGAAAGCGACGAACCCCGCTCTCCGACGATCGTATTGTACCCAGCAGGCAAGCCCATAATAAAATCGTGAGCCACCGCTAGTTTCGCAGCTCGCACAATCTCATCGGTACTCGCATCGGGATTGCTCAGAGCAATATTTTCCTGTACCGAGCAGTTAAACAGCAAAGTATCTTGCAGCACCACCCCAAGTTGGCTGCGCAGCGAATATAATTCCACCTTGGCAATGTCGTACCCGTCAATAAAAATCCGGCCCGACAGCGGCGGATAAAGACGCTGTAACAGCTTCATCGCCGTACTTTTCCCGGAACCGCTTCCTCCCACAATTCCCACAAAACTGCCAGCGGGAAATTCCAAATTCACATTCGCCAGTTGCAGCGGCCCGCTTTCGAGAAATCTGAAGGAAACCTCCTCATAGGTAACCTGCCCTTGAATTGCCGGCAGCGGGATATTGCTGCGGTCTTCATCGCTGGTTTCCGTCGGCGTATCGACCACATCCTTAAGCATATCGATCGACATCGAGACTTCTTGGAAACTCTGCCACACGCTCACAAAACGCAGCAGCGAACCTGTCACGTTCCCGGAAATAATTCGGAAAGCAATCAACTGACCCAAAGTAATTTCATTTCCCAGTACCAAATAAGCTCCCACCCACAACTGAGCTAAGTTACCCACCTGGTTTAAAAAGCTGCTAATCGTACCCGCCGCAGTCCCCGTGATAATTGTTTTAAAACTGGCTGTAATGTATTTTGCGTAGCGGCTCGACCATTCCCAGCGGGATTTCAATTCAATATTTTGAGCCTTAACAGTTTGAATCCCGCTGACTACTTCCACTAAATAAGATTGAGAGTCAGCAAAACGGTTGTTTCTCTGTTTGATCAGGCGCAGCACCAGCGGATTGATTAGAACAATCATCAGCCCCAGTATCGGTACCACTGCCAAAGATACTGCCGTTAGCTGCACGCTGTAGGAGAGCATCACGGCGACGTAAACCACCGAAAATACCGCATCGAGAACCACTGTCAGAGCTGTACTCGTCATGAATTCCCGAATCTGACCCATCATGCTGAATTTGTAAACCAGATCTCCCACGCGCCGGTTGTCAAAGTAATTTTGGGGCAGCCGGAGCAAGTGGTCGATTACCTCCGCACTCAATTTGACATCGATGCGGTTTGAGGTATCTATAAACAAAAAGGTACGCAAACCGTTGAGCAGTCCTTCAAACAGAGCAACACCTAATAGAAATGCTCCCAAAATATCCAAGGTGTCAATGCTGCGCTGACCTAAGACTTTATCAATAATTACTTGGCTGATTAATGGGTTGGCAAGACCAAATAACTGTACAAAAAACGAAGCGAGCAACACCTCAAAAAACACTGTCTTGTGTTCCATGAGGGCCGGCACAAACCACCAGAAGCTGAACTGCTCTTTTTGTTCGACTTGCGGAGCTTGCAGCAGCAGGACTTCTCCTGATTCTCCCCAAATTTCTTTAAACTGAGGTATCCGCTTCCGCATCAGCCCCTGTTCGGGCGTGGCAATCACCAATTCTTGCTCGGTGATGCTGTAAATAATGGCAAAGCTATCTTGCCATTTAATCATTACGGGGGCTTTGATGCGGTTGATGGCTTCTGCTGGCACTTGCGCCAATTGAGGCGTGAGGCCGATGCTTTGGGCGATCGCCCCGCAGGCTTGCATACTGATAGAACCAGCAGTTTTTAACTGATTTTCTAGAACTTTGCGGATGATATCTCGACGAAATTTGAGGCCGAAATACTTGCTCAACATCTGGAAGCAAGCTAGCGGGCTGTCAATCTGCCCTTTGGCGCGGAAAACTGGGTATCTCGCCGCATCCTTTGGTTGGTCGGTTTTGGGTTCTGGGGGACGGTCTGGGCCGGGTAGAACCTCAATTAATTTTCCGCCGGGCGGCTTCTGCCCCAAGCCTGCTGTATCTGTCGTGCCATTTAATGGGTCTGTTTCGGGTTGGGGTTCTGGGGGTTCCCGGAAGCCGACTAAGCGGGCGCCGAGGCGACCTTCTATTTTTAAGGATTTGGCTGCGTTTTCCACTGAGAAGCGGCTGCCGGTGGGAAAGTCGCCCAAGACGCCGCTGCTGACGAGCCAAATTCGATCGGCATCTAGCTCTTTGGCGATGTCTTGAGTTTTTTTGTTGCCGTTTGGCACGTTGACAACTGTCGCATCTTGCCAAGCTTGCAGGGTGAGTTCCTTGAGATTGGAAGTGCCGTCTGCTTGGCGCTGCAACTCCAGGCTCAACAGTTCAAATACTTCGCTCAAGGAACAGTGTTCGCGAAAAGCTTCTCCAAATGTCGGCTGTTTTTCCAGTACGCTCAGGAAATCTTCGGCAGGTAGGACGATCGCGATCACATCTGTAGAAGCGATGGCGGTTTCGCAGGGAACTCCCCTGAGCAAGCCAGCCCAGCCGAGAATTTCCTGCGACTGCACCAACCGCAAACTTACGTGACGCTGCGAGCGCTGGTCAAAGCCCAGCAGCCGGGCCTGGCCTTGATAGATAATTGCCACCTGAGTCGGCATTTTTTCCCGTTCAAACAGCGGTTGCCCCGTCCGGTAGCCGAGGAGTTGGCATTTAGCCACCAAGGCTGACAGAGCCGTCTCAGAGAGTCGGTCAAAGGGAGGTGTTTTAGCTAGGAAATCCTGAATCTGGGAGAGGGAAACAGCGGAAGAAGTCATCCGATTTTAGATTTTAGATTTTAGATTTTAGATTTGAATCCACAGATGAATCCGGAGGCTTTTTGTCAAGATGCTACGCTTTTTAAAGTCTCCACGGGTAAATCCGGGGGCCCCAGAGCAAAATTGCTTTCGGTCATGATATTGAAGACACGGAAGAGAGGGGCTGTAGCGGGCCTATTTGCGATATCTGTTCGGCGAGCCAGCTTTCAAAGAGTTCGTTAATCAAGTGCAGCCGCATCGATTCATCGAGCTGGGCCGGCATGAACTTTTCTAGTCGAATAATTACCATCCATTCTGCCAGAGGACGCGGCGTCCAGAGTTGATTTGGCTGGCTGACGGACAAAAGTTTGCTGATTGCCGGGTGGGGCTGGCTGAGGGGTACAGGGCCCAACAAGCCGCCGGACTTGGACTCCGGCCCTTCGGAAAAGTCGCGGGCCACTTCAGCAAAGGTTTGTTCCCCTTCGAGGATGCGAAAGTAAAGTTCGTTTGCCAGTGCTGGATTTTTGGTGCGCACCAGGGAATAGACTACGTGGTCTAGGCTGGCTTTGCGGGTTAAAAAATAATTATCTACTTTAGGTCTCCAAGTGGCTTGCTTAAATTTTTCGATCAGCAAGGGCCTAACGGCCATCTCTTGAAGTTCTTCTTCCGTCATGTTTTGGCTGCGCAGCCAAGCTTCTTTGGCTTCGGGGGCGGTCAGTTGGTGTTGTGCCAGAAAGTTCTCGACGGCGGATTGGCGTTCTTCGTCGCTGCAACTAAAGGATGCGATCGCTTGGTCTACTATTACACCCCGCAAGAATTGTGGCATCAACTGGTACCGCTTCAGGAGCGATGGCATATCCTGAGCTTGCAGTAATTTATCGCCTATTTGAAAAAGTCCTGTCATTTTTTTATCTCCAACTGACTTGCGCTTCCCCTTTTAATTTAGCTGTGGCAGGAAAAGAGCGACAACCACTAACCCCTCGATTCCCCGATGATAGCAGACCGTCAGCGGGCTAGCGCTATTGCTGTCTATTTCTTGACGCTCTGCCTAGCGAGGGGTTCCCCGCGTGTCTCAGAATGGTAGTGGAATAAGGTGAGAGTGGGATCGGGCGAGAGTGGAAAAATCTTTCTTCTGCCATCTTCCTTCTTATCTCAACATCCATCCGTTAAATCCGTTAAAACCCGTATACTGCTTCGTCGCCGAACTTCCTTCTTCCTTCACTCTCGGAATAGTCTTTCAAACAGTGTTCCGAGTTGGGTCGAGCAAGCGCGACTGTCGAGATACTTAGGGTTTGCCGCCATTTTTTGCTGGATTCGATCGCGGTAGTGCCGGCGCAGTTCTGGGTTGATCCCCAGTGCTATGCTGAGCTCTAAATAAGAGTTCTCGCTGTTTGCTACCAGTTCCGGAATTAGCAGTTCTTCGAGCACTGCGGATGATTGTCGCGATCGAGTTGTTTGCCCTTTTCTTACCACTACAGGCAACCCTGCCAACAGCGGTTCTGCTAAGGAGCAGGCACTGCTGTATGGATAGGTGTCTAAATATATATCAGCCAATTCCAGACATTTTATGCAATCTGCGCGAGATGGCAGCGCTTTAATTACAACTAAGCGCTTTTTGTCAATGCCAAATTCCGCAAATAGCGATCGAATTTGTTTGTAAAAAAGTACCGTCGGATAGTTTTCATTGCGGGAACTAAAGGGATACAAAACTAAAAGAGAATTCGGTACGGCAGCAATAATTTTTGCCCAAGTTTTTCTCAATTCTGGGATAATTGTAAAAGCTTGAGCGCCTGACATGAACACTACAGATTCGTCGGTGGCTCCCCAACTCCTGCGAGTCGGTTCAACGGTCGCAGGTGCTGATGCTACAGTATAGCTTAAACAAACTCCCGAGCCTTTTAAAGTAATTAATTTTTCGCGATACTCTGCAGCAGCACCTGCGGGCAATGTCAAATCTCCGGCAATAAAATAATCGATATTTCGGCAGCCGGTAGTGGCGGGGGTTGATGCACCAGTAGCTATTTGCACTCGCGCTAGCCGGTGCAGGCACAGCAGGGCGCTTGGTTGGGCAGTGTCGGTAGTATTGGTGCAGATTAGCAGAATATCTAAATCGTGCGATCGAATTTCTCGGACTTGATTTGGCAAATCTTCTGACAGTTGCACCAGTTTGTCGGCGCAATTTTCGCAATATTTCCCCAGTCGCTCGTCTTGTACCTGGGAATGGTACACGATAATTTCAAATTTGCTTCTGTCTAAATATTCAAAACTCGCAATTGCAGCACGAGTCTCGGATTTATCATTAATTTTATCTAGTAAAAAACCGACTCTAATTTTAGTTATTTCAGATTTTATATTAGCATAATTCCAGTCTATTTGACAGCCGATATTTTTCAAATGATATTCCAAAATATCAGCTCGCTGGGTCAATATATCGAACAAATTTGCCTCGCTCAAGTACAAAGCTTTGAAGCTAACATTTTGCGTCATAAATGCCGCTAAATAACGCCAAACTTCCGCATCGGGAAAACTGGCGATATTAGCAGCGACGTACTTGATTAGCTGCTGGAAATATTCAGAGTACCTTTCAACTTCCCACTTTTCTTGCAAATAACTGGGAGACTGAAATAAGAATGTCAGAAAATCGTCAAAAAACCACTGGGGAATCGCTGCATTTTTATACTCTAGCGGCAACTGATAAGCGTCGCAGTACAGCATCGCTGCGAGGGTATATTGAATCTTATCGGCAATTTCCCCTCCTTCAGCAAGTTTCGAGGATAACTGCTGGACAAAACTTTGTTCTGACGCAGTTAAAGTTTCATTTTTGAGACCGCTATCTAGTAGCAACTTATGAGCTTGCCCAGCTTCTTGCGAGTAAGCACTTTCTAATTTTTCCGCTGGCCAATTCAGCCAATTTGTAGCTATTTCTTGGCGGTATTGCCGCAGTTGCGCGAGAAAAGACTGGTTTGAGGGCGATTTTTTGTACTGTTCAACCAGTGCTGACAAGTCAGATATACGAGGCTGGGTTCTTAATGCCAATTTGTGGCGAATTGTCTGTTTGATTTGTTTATTCAGGAAACTGTAATCAGGACTATTTAGTAGTTTATTGTAAAATCTGACTACATCCTTATGATTTTCCCCAGCAGCAAAGTTTTTCCAAGTTTGTTGTTCGGGATGAATCCGCAGTGACGACAGTTTTTCGTCTACAAATCCGATGTGATAATTCCCCATGATCCGCCACCACATATCTAAGTCTACATACTGAGATAATCCCGAATCAAATAATCCTATTTCGGTAAAAACTCGGGCCGCAATTAAGACGGTACTCGGTTCGCCAATTTTGTTGATGGGGTTGCTCAAGCAGTTAGTATCTGCCAGTAATTCTTTTCCTGGCTGAATAGATTTTAAATTCGACCAACTTTTATGCAAATCTTTAATTGATTGGGAAGCTCTCCGCAAAATCGGGTTAGATTCATCTTCAGCTATG
This sequence comes from Microcoleus sp. Pol7_A1, assembly GCF_036701085.1. NCBI lineage: Bacteria > Bacillati > Cyanobacteriota > Cyanophyceae > Oscillatoriales > Microcoleaceae > Microcoleus > Microcoleus sp. Pol7_A1. Next base: position 49,861 of record NZ_JAUBQD010000005.1, on the reverse strand, counting down.
GTGATGCCGCGCGGGGAGAAAACCATACCTATTTTTGAGTTTTGCTGAGCGACTGCAACCATTTTTTCAATACATTCTGGTGCTAGCAAGTCGTCTTGAAAGAGAAATTTAATGTATTGACCTTTTGCTTGGGATATGCAAAAGTTCCAGTTTTGTGATAAGCCGTAGTTGCGGTGCAGTACGATGCGGAAATCGACTGAGGTTTGTAATTGGAATGATTGGGCGATCGCAATTGTGCGGTCTGTGGAGCCGTCGTCGGATATAATCAGTTCTATGTTAGCGTAGGTTTGGGCCAAAGCACTTTTGATTGCTTCCCCAATAAATGCTTCTCCGTTGTATGTCGGAATGCAAATGCTAACCTTCGGCTGCTCGTTTGGCAGTTCTCCTTTTGATTGACTTTGTTGCTGAGATGGCGACAAGTTAGCCCTAAATTTTGCAGAGTTCGCTTTGGCAGTTCCTGACAGAGGTATGCTTTGAAACTTATCGGTAATCTCGGCAATATATTCGAGACGTTTTCTAATTTTATTCCCTGTAACTTGCGGGTTGAGTAAAGTCTTAATTTCCTCAGCAGCTATCGCTCCAATTTGTTTAGCTTCCCGGTAATTGTTGAAGACGTACCGCATTAAATCAGCAGCGTGTTCGACATCCGCTTCAGCCCAAACATTGCCTTTTTTGTAAGGCCCGCAATCTTTCTCAATTGGGATTAACTTATACTTGACTAAATAGCTGTTGCCGACATTCATAAATTCTGTATTTGATGAATAGCCGGTGGCAATTACGGGTTTGCCGTAAAACATGGCTTCAGCCATTGTTAAGCCAAATCCTTCGCAGCGGTGCAGGGATAGATAACAGTCGCAATTGTACAGCAAACCGTTAATTTCATCTTTGGACAAATACCCGTCTAGATGTTTGATATTTGAAGAATTTTCTAGGGCAGAATTTAACAATTTTTGCTGATCAAGATTTTTGTCGGAGTTGGAAGATTTGAGAATTAACAATAGGCGGTCATCTTCGCCAAAAGCTTGTTTAAATGCTTGAATGGCAGCTAAAGGATTTTTGCGCTCGATGCGGCTGGAAAAGTCGAACACAAACAAGAAAATAAATTTATCTTTAGGTAAATTCAGTGCTTCTCTGCTAAGAGATGGTGCGGGGAGAGCAATACTGGGCATGATTTTGATAACGGGAATTGGCGAGATTGCGGAAATTGCCTCGGCGCAATAGTTGCTATAAGTCCATATTTCGTGAAAGTGATTAAATGCTGGCTGCCATTCAGGGGGAAATGCGGGAAGTTCCCAGGCCCAAAAGCCGATATTGTATTTGTTTTCAAAATAGCTGGAATCTGTATGTTTGATAAATGTTGCAACTTCATCTGCGTTGACTTGAATTAAGTTTACGGGATGGGGATTGTCTTGGCTAAAGTTTTGATAGGTGGTGTCTTTTTTGCGGTGGGGACTGCGGGTAAAATTGTTGATATTGAAAGGAATGTTGGCGGCTTCTGTGGCTCTGATGTTGGCTCGGACACCTTCTCCTATGCCAAATTCGCCGCTGATGTAGCCGGCGATGTTAATTCCTAGGTTTGAGTTCATAGTTTATAATGTATTCAGCAAATTGTTGGGTTGATTTTTGGGAAAAAAGCCGAATTAATTGAGATGCTCAATCGCGCTAAATGAGGGTATGGGTTGAGAATAAATTATAATTTTGCTCAATATTTGCTAAGATATAGCAATCCTTGCAGGATGGGTGAATAAGATTAAATGAACCGCAGAGGGCGCAGAGGAAGAGAAGAGAGGGAAGAGAAAGAGTTGGCAACAGAAAATTTGGTGCTTGACAAATGTGCCGATCGCTATTGTATACTGGCATCGCAATGCTAACCTTCGGCTGGTCGTCTGTTGGCATGGGTTGCTCGGTTTTATTTTACGATAAACTAATCAGGAATTTTAGAGAAAGTGATCGATCGCGCCAACCACGACCTGTTGAAGCTGCTACCGCCGGATGCTAAAGTCATTGTTGAAATTGGCTGCGGTACGGGTTCGACAGGCGAACAGTACAAGCTGATCAATCCCCATTGTCAGTATATTGGCATTGAATGCGATCGAGAAAAAGCTAAAATTGCGGTTGATCGGCTAAACTGGGTGACGGTAGCAAATATAGAAGAAATTTCCATCGAAAGTCTCGACATCGCTCCAGGAACCGTCGATTGTTTGCTTTTTGGCGACTTGCTACCCTACCTCAAAAATCCCTGGGATATCCTCAAGCAGTACAGTGCTTTGCTGAATCGAGAGGGGCAAATTCTCGCTAGAATCCCCAATGTTCAATACTGGCGGCGAATTGTCAATCTGCTGCGGGGACATTGGGAAAATGCCGACAGCAAGATGCAGCACTGGTTTACTCTAGAAAGTATTAAATCACTATTTGCTCAAGCCGGATTGCAGGTTTATGAATTTCAAGGAAAGGGACACAAAACCGAAAATTTTGTCCGCTTTCAGGAATTGCTGCATCCAATGGTAAAGGCTTTAGAGCTCACATCAAGCAGTTTTGCTACGGAAACAGGTGCTGAATATTATATCGTGCGATCGACCAAATCGACCGTACCTGCGCGCAGACTGCTGATTCAGACTATCATTATGGCTCCTACAGGGTGCGATCGCGTGCGAGTTTTGGAACCGGACAAATTTAGCGCCACAATTCCCGGTGTCCGCACCGTATCCGGCGTGAAAGCAGCAGAATTAATTCCGCCACTGTCTGGAGAAGAAAAAGTCTTCATCTGGCAGCGGACAATCATGCAATATCCCGGCTATATTCCCCAACTCAAAGAACTGCTGCAACAAGACTATTTAATAGTAGCTGAAATTGACGATAATCCCGTCCGCCGCCGCGAATACGCCGACAATAATTACCTCAGCTATCGCGGCTGTCACTGCGTTCAAACTTCTACAGAACCCCTCGCAAAAATTTTGCGGCACTACAATCCCAATGTGGCCGTATTTCCCAATCAATTAGCTTATCTACCTCCGCCGCGAATTTATCCGGCAGAAGATACAGTCACAATTTTTTTTGGTGCGCTAAACCGCGAAAAAGATTGGCAGCCGATTATGCCAGCGTTAAATCGAGTTTTAGTCGCACACAAACACCAGATTCGAGTTAAAGTAATCCACGACCGCAGATTTTTTGAAGCTTTAAAAATACAGCAAAAAGAATTTGAACCATTTTGCAGTTACGAACGGTATCAAGAAATTATGTACAGTTGCGATATCGCTCTGTTGCCGCTCGTTTCCAACCCGGTTAACGAAATGAAATCCGACTTAAAATTTATTGAATGTGCAGCGCGGGGAGTAGCGGTGCTGGCAAGTCCCACCGTGTACGAACATTCGATTGTCGAAGGTGAAACCGGATTGATTTATAGATATGAAAAAGAGTTTGAGATTAAGCTAAATTCGCTGATTTCTGACACTTCTATGCGTCGGAAAATAGCCGCGAATGCTTACGAATGGGTGCGCGACAACCGCTTGCTGTGCGGACACTACCGGCAGCGACGAGATTGGTACTTACAAATGCGGGACGAGTTGCCGCGTTTAAATGCTGAGTTGCGCGATCGCCTGCCGGAGTTATTTGGTGGCTAAATGCGGTAAGATTTATAGGGTTATTGTGCGCTCGTTCTGTTTAATTGTTTAATTGTTTAATTTTTAATTGTTACTCCACACCAATGCGAATTCTATTCACTATTGCTCACTTTTACAATCCCAGCGGCGACGGGAAACACGCTTCCCAGCGAAATGAACCGCAACCGCGACTAAATGCTTTAACCGCTTCCGTGACATCGCTGCAAGCTTTGTACGGCAAATCTCAGTCGATGATTGACATTCGCGAATGTGCAACTATCCCTGCCAATCAATCTCAACAGCATGAAATTGACATTGTTGTTTGCACTACTCAAGGCTATCATCTGTTGCCTCAACTGCCAGTGCAGCCCAGATCTTTTATGCACCACCCTACAAAATGCGAACCGCTGCTGTTGGGTTTTGAGTGTCAAGCAGTTTTGCGAGCGTGTCTCGACAAATACGATTATTTCTGTTACTTGGAAGATGATTTAGTTCTGCATGACCCGTGGTTTTTTAGTAAATTAAAGTGGTTTACACATCACGGGGGAAATGGGAATTTGCTGCAACCTAATCGCTATGAAATATCGCCTCAAGGGGCTGTTTTTAAAGCATATGTTGATGGTTATTTAGCGGAAACAGCTACTGCTAAGTTTCAAAATGTGGAGGAGCATCGGCAGTTAATGGGAAAAATAATGGAACAAACAATCGCTTTTGAGCGGGCTTTAAATCCTCATTCCGGCTGCTATTTTTTGAATGCGGATCAGATGGCACACTGGGCTAAGCAGTCTCATTTTTTGGACAGGGATACTAGCTTTATCGGCCCGCTGGAAAGTGCGGCGACTTTAGGAATTATGCGGACTTTTAGAGTTTATAAGTCCACTCCTGCTTATGCTAATTTTTTGGAAATTCAACATTTTGGAGCGAGTTTTCTGAAGTTGATTGGTAATAAGGTAAGGGTGCCGGAAGCAGGATGAGTTAAGATATTCAGGTAAGCTGCAATACTTGAGAGGTAGCATGAACCAGGCAACCGAAAAGATTGTCCTTCCCTCTCCCTTCCCCGACCACACTCAACTGCCAGAGGAAGATGGCACTTTCGTGAAGAATTTTCAGGAGCGTCCCCAGAGCATTATTTTGACTGATTCTATTGGGTCGGTATTGCAACGGCTTCATCCCGATGGGCAATATGCTATAGGGCAAGACTGTGGCATATATTGGCGAGAAACAGACCCGCAAGAAAAGGGAGCAGAAGCTCCTGATTGGTTCTACGTGCCGAACGTGCCACCAAGACTAGGAAATCAGATTCGTCGCTCTTACGTGCTGTGGCGGGAATTCATGGCTCCGATGATTGCTTTGGAGTTCGCATCGGGAGACGGTTCACAAGAGCGAGACACAACGCCGTTATCGTACTCAGAAGTCGAATCGGCGCCAAGACCTGGGAAGTTTTGGGTCTATGAGCGGATCGTGCGGATTCCGTATTATGGCATCTATGAGATCAATAGTGGCAGGCTGGAGGTTTACAGCCTGAACAATGGGTTTTACCAGCAGTTGCTTCCGAACTCGCGCGGTCATTATCCGATCGCGCCAATGGGCGTAGAATTAGGACTGTGGCAAGGCAGTTATCAAAACCAGACAATGCTGTGGCTGCGGTGGTGGGATAGCGAGGGCAATTTGCTGCTGACAGGTACAGAACGAGCTTCCTTAGCAGAGCAGGCTTTGAGTACAGAAGCCCAAGCGCGGCGGGATGCCATCCCTCGGTTGTTGGCAATGGGATTGAATACAGAGCAAGTGGCAGAAGCGCTGAGTTTATCAGTAGAAGAAGTTAGGCAGCATTCACAATCTTAAGGTTGCTTTTTATTAATCAGAAGTCAAAACATCGCCGATTTTAACTGTGCCGCTGTTGATAATTTTGGCTAAAACTCCAGTTTGTGCGTGACCGAATTCCTTTTGGAGTAAACTCAGTAGGGAAATATCCCGATCGCCCGTTTCGGGATTCACTTCTATATTGACACAGCGACCGATTCGTGCTGTAACTTGTATGCGCGCCGTGCCTAATTGAAACTGTTTTCCGATCAACTCAAATTCTGACCAAGCTGCCATACCTTCTAGCACAATGTTCGGGCGAAATCGACCCACGTCTATGTTTTGAAGAGCAATTTCTGTTAATTGGTCTAATGTGGCTTGACTGAGTAAAGAAATGTGTACGGGTTCTCGATCGGGATAACGAGTTTCGCCGCTGCTGTCGCCGACTAATTGCAAAGGTGCAAGCTGCGGATGTCTCGCTTCTTTTGTGGGTTGAATTGCGGCCAGATATTCGGTGAAAAAAGTGCCGATGCGATCGCGCCCCGCTGCTGTGTTCGTTTCTGCTGATAACACTGCAACTCCTTGACGCTGGACTGTTAAAACGGCCGTTTCCGGTTGATAATGACATTCTAAAGCTGCTAACAGAGGCCAATCATTTTGGACGGCAAAATGTTTTTTGCTCATCCAAGGGACATTTTGGACGGGCATCTTTGCAGCTTCAATATTATCTGCAAACATGAGAGCAAAAGCTCGATCGCCCTTAATTCCGTGTCCGGCTGTTAAAGCAAACTCCGACATTTCTTGCGGTGTCAGCCCTTTAATTGGATAAGTGAATAACTGTTTTATGGTTGCTAATGTCATAAAATTTTCCGAAGTTACTACAATTTTAACTCTCACTCTTTTCCCCCCTTATTAAGGAGGGCTAGGGGGGTCGAAGCTAATTCAAAAACCTTAATAAAATTGCTATAAAAACCCGATTAAGCTAGCAATTCATAGCGGCGGATATCTGGAGGCCCAACAGCCAAACCGTCTAATTTCTGCACAGCGTCTTGAATGTGATCTGAACCGAGATGTAGTTCGAGCAAAGCTGCACTTTCCCACTCTTCAACAAACGTAAAATCTGTGGGATCGGCTTGATTTTGCAGGAGTTCGTATTTGATGCAGCCTTTTTCTTTGCGAGTTGGCTCCATAATGCTCAGCAGCAGAGATTTAAGTTCTGCTACTTTGTCGGGAAAGGCAGCGAGGCGGGCGACTACTCGCAAGGTTGTTTTGGACATAGGAGAAAAAAGAAACAGATATGACAATCGAATTGACCGCTTGCTATGAGGCAAACTCAACAAAACACAATTTTACTTAAAATAACCTAAAGAGGTCGATCGGTCAATCGATTTGAGATTTGAGATTTGAGATTTTAGATTAAAGAATTGAAGCATTGACCCCACGGATAAATTCGGGGGTTGCTTTATCGGATACAGGCTTTTTATTTCTGGACGGATGAATCCGGGGGCTTGTATCCTGGATGCTTTCGGTCAACGGCACTAAAATCAGTCAAGCAGGCGCTCAAGTCTCAGAAACTCGGTTTCTTGCCAAATTCTTCGTTACTAACCGCAGAGCGTCGTATAAACCGGGTTTCTCGATCTATTTTGGCAAATACCGGAGGAACTCAATCTTTGGGATAAAATCGCTTCTTTTCTGTAGAATATTCCCAGGCGAGATCCTCCGGGTCTTTTTCGCGGCTCCACTGAGCAAACTCCGGCTTAACTTTCCACTTGCCGATCGTAGTTGCGTGAACTTTGAACCGGCGGGAGAGTTCCGTCTGAGTAAAAGAGATTTTGGGTTTTTCAGGAGTCTTGGTTTGAGCAATGGGGAATAAATTTGGTTTTTTCTCTTGTGCTTTTTCCCGATTTGTGGGAGGCTCTTGAACAGCTATTCCCGCATTAGCTGTTTCGCTTTGATTGACAGGTGGAGCTATTTGAAAATAATACAAAATTCCGCCTTGTTCCGTCACTTCAAACTCCGCTGCAAACTCAGAGGCCCGTTCGTCGAGATACTCTTGAACCTTTTCTCCGGGGAGTTTCGCATTCATCGCCAAATCCAAAGCCGTAACTCGCCCTTGATTTTCCTTGATCAACTTGTAGAAAACCGAGTCTAAATGAGCGAGTTTGTGTTTTTGCTGCTGCTGGTAGAGCTTGTAAGCCCAAGCAATGCCCGCTGTGGTGGCGATCGCCCAAAACATCCCTCCCGACTCGAAACTGGCAACCGCCGTCAAGGAAATAGGCAAAAGCAGGGTAAGATATCCCCAAATGCTGCCCTTCTTTAGGTTATTGCTGTTTTTGACCATAATTCCTAAACAGGTACGTAGTTTAGCTTAGTAGAGCGTGTCTGAATGCCGCGAAAGTTTTTCGACAGTCGATATATCGATCGGCCCGCTGACACACCCAAAAACGGATACTGTGCCGCGTACACTCGCCTTGTGGACAATCCCTAATTTTAGACCAAAGTTCCAGCTCCTTTGATTCAATGTCGCAAGTAAATCGAAAATCGAAAATCGAAAATCGAGTGACGCACTCTACGACAAAATCCCAGAATCTACTTTTTTTTGCAACCGAGGGTTCATGTACTTTTTTCGCAAACAGATTGCCATCCTGCTGATAGTTGTTGCTTGCTGTACGCTGACGATTAGTTGCAGCGATAGCCGAGCTGTCCAGTGTACTAAATTTACTGAAATTGTCAACAAAGGCAACGCTCTCATTGATGTTGATAAAGACAGCAACGATGCTGCAACGACCGACAATTTAGCTAAAAATTTGAACCTGATAGCGACTGAACTTGAAGATCTGCGAATAACAGATCCAACCCTCAAAGAAATTCAGGAGCCATCGGTTAAATCCTTCCAGGAAATTAGTCAAGCACTCGGCGACATCAGCAAAAGCCTTCAGGCTGGAAATCTCGCTTCTACAAGTATAGAAGGTCGAGAGCAAATCCAAACAGCTCAAGCAGATATTATTAGAGTCGGCCAACAGGCGAATCAAGCAGCCGCAAATCAAGACGCTTTGACTAGCAAACTGATTAATTATTGTAAGAGCAGTTCCTAACGATTAATAGTTTTGAGTTTTGAGATTGCCACGCGAGCCGCGAACAAGGCTGCGCCGTGCATGAGTTTTGGAAGGCGTCGCCTTCACCGGACATCTACTAATTCCCAATTACCCATCCCCAATTATCCATCCCCAATTTTAGTGATGAATTTCTAGATTCAAAATATAGCGACCGAGTTGCACTTTCTCCGACCACAACTCATATTCTAACCGCAGGTGTTCCGGTTCTGGCTTTCCTGTCAGCGTCAAGTTGCGAGTGAAGTTACGGAGTCGCAACTGTTCGGGAGTCGCCAGCGATTCGCCCTGAAGCCAATAACGGCTCAGCCCGTACATTTCTCGTTCCCAGCAATGGCGGTAACTATATTTGCCGTTTCCTTGCATGGTCATAATGACTCGATAGGGTGAAACTTCTAGCCAGAGCAACCGGGGTTTTGTAGTTGGGGGTAAGATTGTAACTTGCTCGCCAGATTCGTCGGAGTCGTCGGAAAATTGGCGATCGATTATTGCTGGTTCGTGCAACAACAAGTGAAAGCGATCCCGGTCTTTTTGATAAAGCGTACCAGCCGTTTCAACGACTGACCACAAAGGTAAATCTGTGGATACCAGCGATAAACTTACAGGCTTGCGGTGATGGGTCAGCATAAACAAAAGTGTAGGGGTTGTTGTGGATCGGGTAGTTTCAGATTTGAGACTTGAGATTTTAGATTTTAGATTGGCTGGCTTCCAAATTCCGGAGCTTTTGCTTAAAAAAATGAAAACTCTACAACTCGCAATCGAAAATCTAAAATTGTTCTGTCAAAATTCAATCATCTGGTCGATAACTGAGAGCAGAACATGAAATCTAGGCAGATAGACAGATAGTATTTGTCAGGACCCCCATAGAGGCTAGAAACCCGGTTTCTACGAAATTTGGCATTTAGTAATGATAAATATACGAAGAAACCGGGTTTGTGAGGTCGCAAGTGCGATCGCGAACTATTTGTGAAATTAAGGTGAAATTAAGGTAAAATCCGTGCAGTTGCGCCCGCTTTCTCTTGTCGCTGACAACTGACAGCGCACTGTCCCGGCGAGTTTAATCAGCCTTGGAGTTAACTGGACACATTGGGAAAAAACCCGCAGGCATTCCAGAAGACGACTGACTTAGGACTGGGAAAAAGGTAGGATAGCTAACGCCATCCCATCCTAGTTTATCTCAATGCAAGCTGACATTATAACTACTTCGCTTCTTGACAAAACTCAAACTTTAAGCATTCAAAAACCGGCCTCGGGCTTGTCGCTGGTCGGGAGGATTCGAGTTCCGGGCGATAAGTCGATTTCTCACCGAGCTTTGATGTTAGGTGCGATCGCCCGAGGTGAAACTACAATTGAAGGATTGCTGCTAGGAGAAGACCCCCGCAGCACTGCTAAATGTTTCTCGCTCTTGGGAGCCAAAGTTTCTGAACTCAACGCGGAACGGGTGACAGTCACGGGTGTCGGAATTGGCGAGTTAGAGGAGCCTGTGGAAGTCTTGGATGCGGGCAATTCCGGCACGACGATGCGGCTGATGTTAGGAATTTTAGCCTCTCATCCGGGGCGTTTTTATGCGGTAACGGGTGACAGTTCTTTGCGATCGCGCCCGATGTCGCGCGTCATTAAACCGCTGCAACAAATGGGAGCGCAAATTTGGGGTAGAAAGAGCAATTCTTTAGCTCCTTTAGGGATTCTCGGACAGCAGTTAAAAGCGATTCACTACCATTCTCCGATCGCCTCGGCTCAAGTTAAATCTTGCATTTTGCTGGCCGGTTTGATGGCAAGCGGAGAAACTACAGTCACAGAACCCGCTCTGTCGCGGGATCACAGCGAGCGGATGCTGCGGGCGTTTGGAGCCCGATTGAGCGTCGATCCAGAAACTTGTAGCGTGACAGTCACTGGGCCGACACAACTGCAAGGGCAGAATGTGATTGTACCGGGGGATATTAGTTCGGCGGCATTTTGGCTAGTTGCTGGGGCGATCGTCCCGGGTTCGGAACTCGTAGTCGAAAATGTCGGCGTCAACCCAACCCGTACAGGCATTTTGGAAGCTTTGGAGATGATGGGCGCCGATATTGAACTGCAAAATCAGCGAGAGGCAGCCGGAGAACCTGTAGCGGATATTTTGGTTCGCAGTTCCGGCCAATTGCGGGGATGCACCATTGCTGGCGACTTAATTCCCCGACTGATTGACGAAATCCCGATTTTGGCCGTAGCGGCGATCTTTGCGTCCGGTACTACAATAATTCGAGATGCGGCCGAGTTGCGGGTCAAAGAGAGCGATCGGCTGGCCGTGACTGCTGCTGAACTCAACCGCATGGGAGCCCAAATTTCCGAGTTACCCGACGGTTTAGAAATTACCGGGGGAACTCCTTTAACTGGCGCCGATGTTGACAGCTACACCGACCACAGAATAGCGATGAGTTTGGCGATCGCAGCCCTCAACGCCACAGGTATTACTAACATTCACCGGGCAGAAGCCGCTGCCATTTCCTACCCGGACTTTACCGCCACTTTGCAACAAGTTTGCCATCCAAATTGAGAGCGGGATAGTGGGAGAGCGGGAGAGGGAGGAGTCCGAGATTTGGACAGGGGAGAGCGGGAAAAATCATCTTTCTTCCTTCTTCCCTCTTCCTTCTTCCTTCTTCCTTCTTCCTTCTTCCTTCCCTTAAGAATCTTTACCTACAACTTGTTCTTTTAAAGAATCGATTTCCGTTAACAACTCTTGGCGATTAGAAGCTTTGAGCAGATAGCGGTAAACAAACCAGCCCGTATATCCCATACCAATCAACTCAAAAATTGGAGCTACCAAAGGGACATCATTAAGAGCATCTAAAACTCCCAGCATTACCTTAATGCTAATACCGCCTGCCAGGATTAAACCAACAGTTATGAGAGGCTTTTGGTAGTCAGCAAAAAAATTGGATAGATAGGCTGGAAGTTCCGACAAAATTGTAATAACTTGGTCTTTAATATCTTGGAGCTGGTTTGTCGGTGTTTCTGTGGTTGTCACTGTAGTCATGACCCCCGGTTTGTCCTCCACCAGGTCTACTGTGACGACTTCAGTGACTGTTTGTGTCTCGTCAGAAAAGTTAGCTTGTGTCATTTGATACTTTCTCCGGTGTCTAGTAAAATTGCAGGCTGTGAGTTGCTGGCAGTATAATTCTCAGGCAATTAGCACAGGACTCATGCAGCCGCGACTAATTGATGAGACTAAGGCAGAGCTTCCAAAATTGCAAGCAAAAATAAGGATATAACTTCATTTTAAACAATTCCCCTAGCTGGCAAATCGGTCTTTTGACTCATTTTTTCACTCGATCGAGGTCGATTTGATTCGCGCAAGGGCGTCCTTGTTCAAAGTCGGCGATATTGGCGATCGTGGTTTCGGCGATATTTGTCAAAGCTTCCTCGGTGAAAAAAGCTTGATGTCCGGTAATCAGGACGTTGGGGAAAGTCAGCAAGCGCTGAAATACGTCGTCTTGAATGACGTGATTTGACAAATCCTCAAAAAACAGATCCGTCTCTTGTTCGTACACATCTAAGCCGAGGTAGCCAATTTTACCAGACTTCAGTGCTTTGGTCACAGCTTTAGTGTCAATCAACTGACCGCGGCTGGTATTGATCAGCATCATCCCCGGTTTCATTTGCCCGATCGCCTCTGCACCGATCAAATGGTAAGTTTCCGGCATCAGCGGACAGTGAAGGCTGACAATATCAGAGGCTGCGAACAGTTCCGGGAGTGAGACGTATTCCATGCCTAGGGCAAGGCAATCTACGTTTTGGAAAAAATCGTATCCCAGCAGGCGACACCCGAATCCGTGCAGAATTTGGGCAGTAATTGCGCCAATTCTGCCAGTTCCCACGATTCCCACCGTTTTGCCGTGGAGGTCAAAACCCAACAGGCCGTCTAAGGCGAAATTGCCTTCGCGGACGCGGTTGTAAGCCCGGTGGATTTTGCGGTTGAGGGACAAAATCAGAGCGACTGCGTGTTCCGCGACGGCGTAGGGAGAATAAGCGGGAACTCGGAGGATAGTTAGGTCTAAATCCCTCGCTGCTGCTAAATCGACGTGGTTGAATCCAGCCGATCTCAAAACCAGTAAGCGGACGCCTTTTTCGGCGATCGCCCGCAGCGTTTTCGCGTCCAAGCAGTCGTTAACGAACGCGCAGACGGCCGGAAATCCAGCGGCCAAAACGCTGGTTTCTAGGGTCAGATGCGCTTCAAAAAAAACCAAGTCGTGTTGACCGCCGACATTGGCTGCTGTCAGAAAAGTGCGATCGTAGGATTTGGTATTAAATACGGCTACCTTCATGCTTTTTGCCTCCAAACCCAGTAATAGTTGGAAAATTTTTCCAGATTAACTCTAAATTTTACTAGAATGCCGTTGCCCCAAACAACCCAGTTTCCACCGCGTTCAATATAGAGTTTCGCAACGAGAGCATCTTTGAAGAAACCAGATTTTTAGCCGTAAGGCAAATCCTGCTTAATTTTTTGAATATAATTGCTTAGACTGTAGTAAAGCGCGATCGTTAATTGTCCATTTTTTAGGAGAAACTCAGATGCCCAAACAAATCAAAACTCAAATCTATGCAATTTTAGAAAAATCCGATATAGGCAATTTATACAGTTTAGCAGACGATATTGTTATCACTTTTTTAATTGTAATAAACGTCGCAGCTTTTATTGCTTCTACTTCACCCGCATTGTCGCAAGAACAAAAGTTCCTTTTAGAAATTATCGAAATTGTTTCATCCTTAGTATTTACAATAGAATATCTTTTGAGGGTGTGGGTGTGTACAGTCGATAGCAGATACAGCCACCCGCTTTGGGGAAGATTGAAATACGGTATTACACCGCTAAGTCTGATCGATTTAATTTCAATTATACCGTTTTACTCAGTGCTGTTATTTCCTAATTTAAGCTTCGTTAATTTAATTCGCCTGCTGCGCTTGTTGCGGTTGCTAAAAATGAGCCGTTATTCAGATTCGCTCAGAACTCTGGGAGCAGTATTGTACGCTAAAAAAGAGGAGTTAATTGCCACTGCCTTTGCAGTTTTTATTCTGTTAATATTTGCCTCTAGCGTCATGTATTTTGTTGAAAATGAGGCGCATCCAGAAACTTTTGCGAGCATCCTCGATGCAATGTGGTGGGGAGTTGTGACCTTAACTACTGTCGGTTACGGTGATATTTATCCAATCACTCCTTTAGGGAAATTTTTAGGAGCAATATTAGCATTTTTGGGAATCGGAATTTTTGCGTTACCTGCGGGGCTCATTGCTGCGGGTTTTTCCGAGGAAGTTCAAAGGAAAAAGCAGGAAAAAATGGCAGCAAATTTACAGCAATCTGCTAATTATCAATCGGTCAAAATGCTGGCGGAAATCGAGGCCGGGTTTCAACAAAACCAAAGTGCGATCGCGCTTCACATTGAAAGTTCATCCGAGTTGATGAAAATGTGTGTTTTAACGGCGAAAGAGAAGTTAGGAAATGATTTTCAAAATGAAGAAATTATTCGCGATTTAGCTATTCATTTTTATAATGAAGCAGTTCGCAAATTCGAGCTTTAATAAGAGATATATATTGCCTGTCATTGCGACCGAAGCGTTAGCAGATCAAGCCGAAGCAAAGCACTCACTTGCAGTTATGACCGAAAGCATCCAGGATACAAGCCCCCGGATTCATCCGTCCAGAAATAAAAAACTTGTATCCGATGAAACTTGCCCCCCAAATTTATCCGTGAGGTCAGTCGATTTTAGATTTTAGATTTTAGATTTTAGATTTTAGATTTACTCCACAGATAAATCTGGGAGCTTGAACTAGGGTCTAAAATTTTTATCTTTCCACGACTTAAGTACGTGGCCGCGTATCCGTTTTTGGGCTGGGTGAATGCTTCAATTCTTTAATCTAAAATCTAAAATCTAAAATCTAAAATCGATTGACCGTTTTATGTACAGCACTAATGACTAATGGCTAATTACCAGTCTGGCGGCAAATTGTAATATTCAAGAGTCGATCGATCTTTTAGCAATTCTTGCGTTTCTCGATCGACCTGAATCTGACCGTCAGCCAAAACTAACGCCCTTTGAGTCGTTTTCCCGATCCAATTCAAATTGTGGGACGCGATCAAAATTACCTCGATCGGCAATTGGGACAAAACCTTAGCCAAGTGACGCCGCCACGAGGGGTCGAGTCCGTTGGTCGGCTCATCTAAAATCAAAATTGCCGGCTCTAATGCTAAAATTGCTGCTAATGCTGCCAACCTTCTTTGACCACCCGAAAGTTCGTGGGCCGAACGGTTGGCAAATTCTACTAAACCGAATTCGTCTAATAGAGCTAAAGCTCGATCGCGCGCAACTCCTGGGGGCACTCCGTAATTGCGCGGCCCGAACATTACATCCTCCAAAATAGTGGGCATAAATAGCTGGTCGTTAGCGTCTTGAAAGCAAAATCCAATCTGCCTGCGCGCCTGCGATAAAGTCGCCTCTTCCAGCTTTTTTCCCTGCACTCTAATCTCGCCCGATTGAGGCATTTTTAATCCGATCAAGTTTTCGAGCAAAGTGCTTTTTCCAGCGCCAGTTAAACCTAGTAGAGCAACTCTTTCTCCGGGTTGTAAGGTGAAGGAAATTCCTTGCAACACAGGTTTTTGCTGCGGATATCCGAATACTAAGTCTTGTACTTCAATTGTTGGCATCACTTTGAGATTAGTCATCCGATTTTAGATTTTAGATTTTAGATTTTAGATTGAATAATTACTACTCGTTCCCAGGCTCTGCCTGGGAACGCAGATCGGGAGGCTCTGCCTCCAATTTTGCTCCGCAAGAAGCGAGGCAGAGCCTCTGGACATCGGTTCCCAGGCTCTTCATGGGAACCAGTTAATTACCCATTCCCGATTACCCATTCCCAATTACCGTAAGAAGCTGTTGTTAATGCGGCTGCGGTTAAAATTGTGAATGTCAGCCAGAGTCGCTCTTTTGGTGTCGATTTTGAGTCGGCGGGCAAACTTCCTTGATAGCCGCGAATTAACATGGCTGCATGAACTCTTTCCGCCCGATCGAGACTTCGCAAATAAAGCGCTCCGATCATGGAAGCACTGGCGTAGCGCAGCCATCCTCCCGTACCCGATAAGCCTCGTAGTTGAGCCGATCTTTTCATCCGGCTGACTTCGGCTAGCAAGATTTCTAAATATTGTCCCGCTAAAAGTACAATCTCTTGCAAGCCTGCTGGTAGGGGTAATCCTTTGAGGGCGATTCCGAAACTGTGGGGCGGCAAAGTTAGCAGAAAACTGTTCATGATCAGCAGGCAAATTAGGGAACGCAGCAACAGAAAACTGGCGCGTTCCCAACCTTGGGGCAGCACTAATAAGGAGAGAAAAAGCAATTCTGCTCCCAACAGTTGCGCTAGGGTTCGCACCGGAGCCTTGAGCCAAAACGACCAAAAAAGTGCGATCGTCCCATAAATCCACAGCCACAGCCAAGCGCCTGTCTTCATAAAACCAATACCGATGACAATTATGAGAGACAGACGCAATCGGAAAGGTATGGAGAGCTTAAGCATTTTTAGGTTTAACCAACTGAGCAATCCCAAAAGCCGCGCCGAAACAGACAGCAGAGCCTAAAACTCCAGCAATGCTAGTACCTATAGGCTGTTCTTCTAATCCTTTAACTGTGTAATCTGCTAAAGGAGTAGGATTTTCGATCGCCACAGCTTCTTTATCTTTAAAGCCGTATTTTTCGGCTACCGCTTCTAACCCGTCAGGCCAACTTGAAGCAAACAGCGAAAGCACCCCCGAAATTAATAAAACTCCGATTATCGGCACTACCCATTTCTGCAATTGTGGCTGTTCTCCCGGCAGTAAATCCGGCCGCACTTTGACGAGATAAGTTAAAACGCCGCCTGTAATTATCCCTTCGCCAATCCCAATTAAAATATGTACGCCTACCATTGCTGGCAGTGCGATATTGAGCCCTACTGTTCCAGAAATTGCCAATTGGATCGCCACACAAATCGAAGCAGCCACGACGCTGAGGGCGGCGGCGATACCCGCGGCTAGGGGCAAACGATTTCGCGAACCTCCCAAGAGTTGCTGTAGCGGCTGCAACAGCCACCAACCCACCCAAATGCCAACTAGCCCCATGTTAAAAATATTGGCTCCCAGGGCGGTGATGCCCCCGTCGGCAAACAAGACGCTCTGAATTATAAAAACTGTGCTCATTGCCAAAGTGGCTGCCCAAGGACTCCCCAAAACTACAGATGCCAGCGCTCCTCCCAACAAGTGTCCGCTGGTGCCGCCGGCTACGGGAAAGTTGATCATCTGGGCAGCAAATACGAAAGCTGTGGTTAAGCCCATGATTGGGGCTTGCCGCAGTCCAAGACTGGCGCGGGTTCGATTTAGGGCAACTGCAATTGCTGCTACACTTGCTATGCCGGTGGCAATGGCTACTGGCGGTGAAAGAAAACCATCAGGTATGTGCATTGATGTATCCCAAACAAGAGAACTTCCAGCCTTTTAGTCAACTATTTTTTACAAAAATTTACTATCCCCTGTGGGGGTATTTCTGCGATCGGGCGATCGGGGGACTTGTGGCGGGCGATCGCTTATTCGATATAGATTAGCGCCTCAGGGCCAGAGTTTTGAGGAGCAGAAATTTTACATTAAATCATCCTGAAGAATTATTTGGATATTTTACAGACAGCCTGCACATTGAAGCTTTTTCATAAGAATTATCAATATTTATTTACAGATTCACAAGCAAAATGTATTCACCGTCAAGCTCAAACAAGAATATTAAAAAAATATAAAGAATTAACTGAACATCCCTAATGGGTTTTATTGTCATTTATTGAGAAAAAATTGCATTAAGTTTGTGACGACAGCAGCAGTGAAATTGCCCGATCGCTAATCAAAGCCAAAGTATTGCGTGTTTTTGAAACTAAAAAGTCCGAATTATGGCTAGTTAATATAGTTATTGGTTTCCGTCACAGCTATGTACTGGCATCCTCTCTTTCCCTATTTACCGTAAAATTAGGTAATGTGAGGTTTGATAATAAAGACAAAAAATAAACCACTCCCAGCCAGGGAGATGCACAAAATAGTTTGGGTTAGCATCGGAGTTTTGATTCTTTTCTTTGTGACCAAGAATTTCTTGATGGTACCCGCCACGTGATTTATCCGTGGAATCAATCCAAAATCTAAAATCCTCAAGCCCCCGAATTTATCCGTGGGGTCAATCCAAAATCCAAAATCTAAAATCGAATGACTTATCCCATCGCAATGTGGCGTTAGCCAAAAAGAAAAGTTTCGCGGTTTTCACGTCAAGTCTTTGACAATTGAGGGTCAAAATCCCGGTAAGGTAGCAGATGCTAATCCTGTTCCTAATAAATCGGCCCCATCAGCTATTGCGAGTAGCAGTGCGCTTCCGGCTATGGTTACTGACAGTCAAAAAAAGCTGCCTGAAAAGTCTCCTGATGTTGCACCTTTTACGAATAAGTCTTCTGAAACAGCTATTGCGAGTAGCCCTAAAGATCGGACTGTCTAAGCTGCACCTGTATCAGCAGGTAAGCAGGAAGTTCAGGCGGTGGATGGAACAAATCAGACAGCAGAAATTACCGATCGCGCTAAACTAGATGAGTTAGCTCTGAAAGTCTACGATCGCATAAATCAGACTTGGCAAAGTAGCCCTACTTTCACTCAAAATCTAGTCTATAGGGTCAGTGCAAGTCAAGATGGGGCGATCGGCAATTTCGAGCCCCTGAATCAACCAGCCAAGGATTACACCCAACAAACTCCTTTGCCAAATCTGCTCAAATTTGCCGAGACTAGCAACAGCAGCAGTGCGCCACCAGTCGCTAAGTTTACTGTAGTATTTGCTCCTACTGGAACCTTAGAAGTTAACCCGTAACTCACATACAACACCTATCCGGTAATGTGCAAACTGTGCGCCTTAATTTTACTTTTTAACTTAAATGTGATATTATAAGCAACGCCCTGTAGGGTATTCTACATCTAAAACAACAAATGAAAGAACTTGACGAGAAAAAAACCCAAGAACTGCTATGCACCATCATGGAATGGGAACTAGCAGGAGTCGTGCGCTACACCCACTATGCACTCATGGTGACAGGGCCAAACCGGATTCCCATCGTACAGTTTTTTAAAGCACAAGCAACCGAATCCCTACTCCACGCCCAACAAGCCGGAGAAATTTTAACAGGTTTAGAAGGGCATCCCACCCAAAAAATTGCTACGATCGAAGAAACCTACAAACACTCGGTAAAAGACCTTTTGGAAGAAAGTCTAAATCACGAAAAAAAAGCGCTCAAAAAGTATAAATCTTTACTTGAAGTAGTGACAAACTCCAGCGTTTATCTGGAAGAATATGCCCGCAGTCTGATTGGACAAGAAGAATTGCACCAAGTAGAACTAAAAAAAATGCTGCGGGATTTTAGTTAAGGAAAATAAGAGTCGGCAGTCCTTATTTATTAGTCCTTAGTTACTCGCGAACCGCCTTAAGAATACCTGCTGCTTCTCTTCTTTCTATTCCTTCGTGACAAGAGCGCTAACGCGCCTTCGCGGTTCAATCATTTGATCTTCTGCTAGCGCTAAAACAAAAGTTGCTAAGGACTAAGGACTAACTACAAATTAGCAGTTATCAAAAAATGAATTTTACTGAAGCCATCCCAACTTTTGTAATTACCCTCCGCGAAGGCGTTGAAGCCGCTTTAGTCGTGGGAATTGTGCTAGCTTGCTTAAAAAAATCCGAGCAAAGTCACCTCAATTCTTGGGTTTATACAGGTATCGCAGCCGGCATTGCTGCTAGCGCTTGTGTAGGTGCATTATTCAATCTGTTGCTCCACGCGCTCTCAACATCAAATCAGCCTTACGCACCAGTAATTAAGCAACTGCTCGAAGGTTCTCTTGGAATTGTTGCCATAGTAATGCTAAGCTGGATGCTAATTTGGATGACTCAGCAAGCGCGCTTTCTCAAAGCTGAAGTAGAAGGGGCAGTTTCAGCAGCTTTGAAAGAAAATACTAATGCTGGCTGGGGCGTATTCGGCTTAATTTTTATCGCTGTACTTCGCGAAGGTTTTGAAACAGTTATATTTGTCAGCGCCCAATTTCAACAAGGTTTAACTCCGGCTTTAGGTGCTTTGGGCGGTTTGCTTGGGGCGGCAATCATTGGCACGCTAATATTCAAGTGGGGCGTCAAAATTGATATCCGCCTCTTTTTCAAGTTTATGGGGATTTTGTTGCTGCTAATTGTAGCGGGTTTAGCAGTATCTGCACTCAAACATTTTGACCAAGCGGCTGGGATTTTGTCGCAGATGAATAGCAAGTATGCAGCGATTTGTTTTTATTACGATCGCCTCGCACCACTCCACTCTTGTATTTTAGGTCCCCTCGTGTGGAATGCAGCGGAAATTTTGCCCGATCGGGAATTTCCGGGAGTGGTTCTAAAAGCACTGTTTGGATACAGAGATCGACTTTATCTCGTCCAAGCGGCGGCTTACACAATATTCTTAGCCACCATCGGCGGTCTTTATTTCCAAAAATTAGGCTTTAAGGCGACTGTTGCCAGCAAAAATACTCAGCCAGCTCAATCGCAAACTCGCCCTTAGTAGGTATGTATGCAAGCGGTTTTTATAGGTTGTTTCGCTGATTTCAGGGCGATCGGAAAATCAGCCCCACTTGCAAAAAAATAGGCTTGAAATTTTCAGGTGGCGGGATTGATTATTTGACTTTTATCCGATACTATTAAACGATATTAATATATTTTTTTTTTATAAATACTTATATTGATATTATTTAAATCTCCCGTCAACAGCCCAAAAAAGTAAGCACTACCCCTCAACAAACACATTTTTGTTTAATAAAAATTAACAACTTCAAATAATTAACAGTTAAGGGTTAACAGGGTTCTGCAAGACGCGGGCTGCCGTTAGGGGGATTCTGTGAAGTCGCAGGCGCACCCTCCAAAAGTTCAAGCTGTTCTTGGTCGAAAAAAATCGGCCCCCAGCAAGATTCTTGGCGAACAGTTTTCTGATATGCGCTCCTAGGGCTTATAATTAGTACAAGAATATTTACAGAGCCCGGAAAGTTCTTAATGAACCTTATCATCCTTAATGAAGCTTAAAATTAAAAAATTGTTCGTTAAAGTTACCTGGAATCCCCAGAAGGCTGTAGGCTCTGCCATTCGGTTAGCGGTGAGATAAATAATGATGCCCCGGATACTTGTTATTGATGATGACGCGGCGATCGCCGAACTCGTAGCCGTCAACCTAGAAATGGCTGGCTACGAAGTCACCCAGGCAGAAGACGGCATCAAAGGTCAGGCACTAGCCATACAACTGCTTCCCGACCTGATCATGCTAGATCTGATGCTGCCTAGAGTAGACGGATTCACAGTGTGTCAGCGGTTGCGGCGCGACGAGCGCACAGCCGACATTCCCGTCTTGATGTTGACCGCCTTAAGTCAAACTCAAGACAAAGTAGAAGGCTTCAACTCCGGCGCCGACGATTATCTGACCAAACCCTTTGAACTAGAAGAGATGCTGGCACGAGTGCGAGCCTTGCTGAGGCGCACAGACCGCATCCCCCAAGCTGCCAAACACTCCGAAATCTTGAATTACGGCCCGCTGACCCTTGTCCCCGAAAGGTTTGAAGCTGTTTGGTACGCTAAGACCGTCAAACTGACTCACCTAGAGTTCGAGTTGCTGCACTGCTTGCTCCAACGCCACGGTCAGACAGTCTCTCCCAGCGAAATTCTCAAAGAAGTGTGGGGTTACGACCCCGACGACGACATCGAAACTATTCGCGTACATATCAGACACCTGAGAACCAAGATGGAACCCGATCCCCGCCATCCTCGGTACATCAAAACCGTATACGGGGCGGGTTATTGCCTGGAGTTGCCTAACAACGAGCAAGTAGCCGAAGAAACCAAATCCTCTGCTTGAGCGATCGCGCCCGATGCAACAAGCAATTACAAATCTAGCTAAAAAAGCCTGGGAACACTTGCTCTCAGGCTTTTGATTTGAAATGTCCAGGCCACTCAATGGCTGCACCTTAATAAAATATTTTATCAATAAATCTATAAATATTTACTGACTGTCAACCTAGAGCAGTAATGAAGCTTGTGCGAGCCGATCGCTCAAACCACCCTAAAAAATTAGCTTTAAGCTCTTTTGGGCGAGTGGTTTACATATCTTAACTAAAAAAAGTGAAAAAAATTATCAAAAAGACTTGACTAAACTTTCAAAATTGTTGATTATCTATATCAATAAGCCGCACAAGCTTAAGACTCAATTGACATCTTTCTCAAGAGGTAACTCGCCGTGACAAGCATGGCAAAAAAATCCTTCCCAGCCGAAGGAGAAACCTTTCCCTGGTGGGCCGGGAACGCCCGCTTAATTAACCTTTCCGGTCGTTTGCTGGGTGCTCACGTCGCCCACTCCGGCCTCATCGTCCTCTGGGCGGGAGCCTATACCCTGTTTGAGCTTTCCCGCTTCAACCCAGAATTGCCCATGTACGAACAAGGCTTAATTCTGCTGCCCAACCTAGCCAGACTCGGCTTGGGCGTCGGTGCCGGAGGCAAAATTGTCGATACCTATCCGTACTTCGCCGTTGGCGCGATTCACTTAATCAGCTCAGCCTTTCTCGGCTTCGGCGGCATCTTTCACTCCCTCAAAGGGCCAGAAACCCTCGAAGAAAGAACTCCTTTCTTCGGCTACAGATGGGAAGACAAAGACAAAATGACCACCATCTTGGGCATCCACCTAGTTTTGTTAGGTATCGGTGCCTTCTTGTTGGTGGCCAAAGCAATGTATTTCGGTGGTTTATATGATACCACAGTCGGGCAAGTGCGGGTAATTTCGGAACCCACACTCAACCCCGCTGTCATTTTCGGCTACCTGTTCGGTGCAGGTGGCAAACACTGGCTCGCCGCGGTTGACAACCTCGAAGATGTTGTCGGCGGCCATATCTGGGTAGGAATCCTCTGCATAGTCGGCGGCCTGTGGCACATTCGCACCCAGCCTTTTGCTTGGACGGAGCGCCTCTTCATCTGGTCAGGAGAAGCTTACCTCTCCTACAGTCTCGGCGCCCTAGCCTTAATGGGCTTCATCGCCACCTACTTTGTGTCGGTCAACACCCTAGTCTACCCAGAGGAATTCTACGGGCCGGCCCTAAAAATCGGCTTCGAGCAATTTCCTTACTTCCACAGCCAAGGAATGCTGACCTCCCGCGTCTGGTTGGCTAACACCCACTTCTGGCTCGCCTTCTTCGTCCTGCAAGGACATTTATGGCACGCCCTGCGAGCAGCAGGATTTGACTTCCGCAAAGGCAAAGTCGTGCAGCCAATGCGCGAAGACATCCAGCCAAGGGGCGGCCCAATTGCAGCCAGTCCAGCCAGTTAACCGCATCAGGAGGAAAGCAAAAATGCAAGGAATAGCAGATCCGAATTTAATTCCAGAACCGGACAACCCACAAAGCGAGTACGGCTGGTGGGCCGGCAACGCCCGCTTCATTGACCTTTCAGGGCGAATTTTGGGAGCTCACGTAGCTCACGCAGGTTTAATCGTACTCTGGGCCGGGGCAATGACCCTGTTTGAACTCTCGAATTTCAACCCAGAGTTGCCGATGTACGACCAAGGTTTAATCCTGCTGCCGCACTTGGCAAGTTTGGGTTTTGGAGTAGGAAAAGCAGGTCAAATTATTGATACCTATCCCTACTACGTCATCGGAGTTTTGCACCTAATTAGCTCTACCGTTCTCGGTGCAGGCGGGCTTTACCATTCCTTGCTCGGCCCGAAAGTATTGCCGCAAAACAAAACTTTCTTTGGTTCTTTCGGCTACGACTGGGAAGACAAAGACAAGATGACAACCATCATCGGCATTCACCTATTGCTGTTAGGTGCTGGTGCTTGGTTGTTGGTGGCAAAAGCCTTATTTTGGGGCGGTCTTTACGATCCCCACGTTGCTGACGTGCGGATAATTAGCGAACCGACGTTCAATCCCGCCCGCATTTTTAGCTATCTCTTGCCCGTACACGGCCCGGAAGGAATGGCAGCAGTTGACAACTTAGAAGATGTTGTCGGCGGTCACATTTATGTTGGCTTGCTCTGCATTCTTGGCGGTTTCTGGCATATCTTTACCAAGCCTTTTGTTTGGGCCCAGCGAGTGCTGTTTTGGTCTGGGGAAGCTTACCTTTCTTACAGTTTGGGCGCTCTGGCTTACATGGGCTTTTTGGCAGCCTACTTCGTGACTGTAAATGATACGGTTTATCCAGAGGTTTTCTACGGCCCTGTGGGTTTGACAGGTCCAGATGCAGCGGTTGTTTCTTCGCGGACTTGGCTGGCAACAACTCACTTTGTCTTGGCGATTTTGGCGCTTTCCGGTCACATCTGGCACGCGCTGCGCGTTCGGACAAAAGCAGCAGGGTTTGATTTTCGATCGGGCGAATTTGTAACGGCAACTGCCAGGAATGTTGAAAAGTCCGATCGGGTTCAAGCTCAACCCGCAGCAGCAGTAAGTTTTTCCGATGTGACTGTAACTTTTTTACGGAATTTGCCGATTTACCGCAAAGGATTGTCTCCCATAGTCAGGGGATTAGAAGTTAGTTTGGCTCACGGCTATTTCCTGGTAGGAGCTTTTGCAGTATTGCTGCCTTTACAAGAAAAAAGTTTAGCACCTCTAGCAGCATTGCTGGCAACTCTGGCATTAGTCTTGATTTTGGCAATGGGCCTCTCCATTTACGAAAATCGGAACATCGAAGCCGATAAAGTTCTTTACTGGCACAAAACGCCGGAAGATTGGAGTTTATTCCGGGGCGGTTTGGTGATGGGCGGTACCAGTGGAGCCTTCCTTGCCTATTTGCTGCTAGACAATTTTGCTGGCATTGATGCAATTTTCCGAGGTGTTGTGAACTGAGGTTAAAATAGCATCTGAATCAAATTTAAGCAAGAAACAAAGTTCAACTTTCTTGCTTAAATTGGCTCAGTTCGGAATTTGTATGTACTGTTGAGAAAATCTCCCTATGACTGTTTTTATTTGCTGTTTCTGTATCGTGACTGTCATGGTTCTGTTTTCGTGGAGTGTTGCAGTAGCGCTGCGAGAAGGAGTCCATCAAATTCGGCGACTGCATCAAATTCCGTGTTCGGATTGCGAGTTTTTTACTAATGACTACCGCCTCAAGTGTACTGTGCGGCCGTGCGTTGCTTGTACTGAGGAGGCGATCGGCTGTACTGACTTTGAACCGAAAACTTGTTTAGCCAATTCTTGTCAGCAACATTGCTCAAAGCTTCACAAAGCTTACAGAGAAATACCGACAACTAATCCTCCAGTTACACCTTTACCAACAGGGATAAGTAGCTAGAGGCATTAATGATGAATCACGAAATCTTTCTTACTTCTTTTTTATTTCTTCACGAATATGAATTTATACAGCGCTAACTCACTCAAACTCGAACTAAATCAGAGAGGCTGCCGCCTGACTCCCCAGCGAGAAACTATTTTGAGCGTTTTTCAAAGTCTGCGGCAAGGAAATCATTTGAGTGCGGAAGAATTATACCAGACTTTGCAGAATCAAGGAGAAAGAATTGGTTTGTCAACTGTCTACCGCACCCTGCATTTATTAGCAAGGATTGGGATTCTGCGTGAACTAGAATTAGCAGAAGGACACAAACATTACGAACTGAATTTGCAGGAATTGCACCACCACCACCATCTGGTTTGCATTCAGTGTCACAAAACCTTTGAATTTAGCGATGAATCGATTTCAAAAATTGGCAAAAAGCAAGTTGAAAAAGCTGGTGTAGAGCTGCTTGACTGTCAATTAACTGTGCGTGCTGTTTGTTTGGAAGCGCTGCGGGAGGGATGGCCTTCTTTGCTGCCGAGCAATTGGTCGTGTCCGAGATATCATTCCGAAATTGAGGAGGAAATTAGTTGAGTTGGATGAAACTCATATTTTGCACCATTCTTGCTTAAAACGCCCGACGACCTGTTCCACAAAGAGTGAGTTTTCTGGTGGGCCGTTGCTCTTCTAGCCCGCTCCTAAAAAACCTATTGAAAATGGTGCAATATCTTAGATGGAATACACTTCGGTAATAGGGAATTTGTAACTCTTTAACTCAGGTACGGCAATAGCGTTGCAAGGAATGTTAGCGAAGAGATTCTTCAGAAAGCAATCTTACGCATTCACAACTTGGCGTCTTTCCCTTCCCCTTAATAGCGTAGCAAGGAATGTTAGCGAAGCAATTCTTAGGAAAGCAATCTCACGCATTCACAACTTGCCACCTTCCCCTTCCCCTTCGGTCAAGCAACCTCAGAATCGCTACGTTGGTGTTCCATCCGAAATATGTTAGCGTACAAACTAGCAACAATCTGTTTGCCTTCCTGCGTCAACTGCAAGTAACCGAGAGATTCACTGATGTGCGGATAAATGCCGCTCCAGTAAAACTTAGAGTAGCTTTGCAGCAAGTCGCCCGGATGTCGGTATCCCAAAAGTTTAGTAGCACCGCTTTCTTCCAACTCGTAAAATAGCGCGCCTATTTTCTGCAAATATTGCGGGTTGCTGAGCTGACCTATCAAGTCAGCACCGCGAACTAAACTAGAGTAATTAACTGCATCCTCGTCAGTGTAGCCATCAAGCACCGAGAAACGAGTTTGTTCTATGTTCTGCTTAATTATCTCAGCATTAATTAGCTTGTGGTTGCCGAAGCGCTCGTCAATGAACAATTTAGCTCTATCAACTCGGTAAGGAGCTAAGCTAGCCGCTGTTGCACCGGGAGCAAGTGCAATTCTCATGCCATCTTTTCCCGTAGCATACAATCCTTCGGCTTCTTGGTCTTGTCGGCAAACTCCTTTGACATATCCGATATCTTGGCACAGCAAAGAAATGATGAAGTGCAGCCAATCTTCGCAGGAAACTCCCCCCTTGCGAATGTGTTTTCCCCGCAAGATTTCTTGACCGACTAAGGTAATGCAAATGGCGTGTTCTATATTGTGATAAAGAGCGTCGCTGTTGGCGATGTTTTCTAACGCCATTGCCCCCACCCAGGCAATAATATCAGCATAGTCTGATTTGTACCCTCCGTAAGTGCGGCTGTACCCGTCCTGAAGTTGTTCGATGAAAGCTTCTATCAGCAGTTCTGTATAATTAAACATACCCTGTCCTTTTACTTTAATATTGCCTTTCAAGAGCGGTGAATCTATTTGGGAAACCTCTAATTTTATGGATGAGATTTTAACTCACAACTCATGCACCCCGTGGTTGTTCGCGGCTAGCGCGACAATCTCAAAACTCATTGAAGCCGCTACGCCCGGGAAGTCATGAAGCAATCTCGCGCCCGCACTCAAAACTCCCAAGCAACTGAGTCTATCACTGACACCCATCCCCGCCGTACTGCATAGAGTAGCCTGCTGATAATTTTTCGATCGTCTGAACTTCTTAAAGTGTGAGAATTAATTGGGTATTGAATTTGCTGCAACTGAGTCCGATCAATTTTACCGAATTTCCCAATGTTCAAGTAAAGTTCGGAAATTTCATATTCAGGAATATAAGCTTTGACTGTCATCTGCGGTCAACTTAATGTATATTTCTTATTGTCCAGCAATTTTAGATAACTTTATGTGATGTCGATCGACCCCTGAGTGTGATGCTGAGACTGTGATGCGACTGTGATGCGATCGCAGGCTAGAGTTGATGGGCGTTTCCGACAAATGGTGATGCGATCGAAATATCGATCGTCATAAATTTTGCTGACGGCTGTGATTAGCCTGACGGTTGCGTTTAGATCGTAATTATGTCACATATCATTCGCCCGTTGAGATCGCAAGTCGAAACTGGCACCAAGGAAAGAAGTTCGACAGCCTTGCCAAATTCCTTGCCAAAGAAAGTCGAGTCGTGTACTATATAGAGTCTGGTATCCTCACTTACCCATAATTATTTTCATTCATCCCGTCCCCCTAGAGGGGAAGGGACTTTCAGTGCGGATGCCCCTAAATCACTATACTCAGCAAAAAGCTAGAAATGCCGTAACTCATGCCCACTATTCAGCAACTCATCCGTTCAGCACGGGAACAAACGCAGAAAAAAACCAAATCGCCAGCTCTCAAGAGTTGCCCGCAGCGCCGCGGAGTTTGCACCAGAGTGTACACGACCACCCCGAAAAAACCCAACTCGGCGCTGCGGAAGGTGGCTCGGGTACGGCTGACCTCTGGTTTTGAAGTGACAGCCTACATCCCAGGGATCGGTCACAACTTGCAAGAACACTCGGTAGTAATGATCCGGGGCGGTCGGGTAAAAGATTTGCCCGGAGTTAGATACCACATCATTCGCGGTACATTAGACACCGCTGGGGTCAAAGACCGCAAACAGGCTCGTTCCAAATACGGGGCCAAGCGTCCTAAAGAGAAAAAATAACCAGGATCTCGCCCGATCGGGGTTGGGAAGCAACAATAAATCCGATCGCGCCGATCGCACGCTCGATCATCATAGATCGAGATATGACTCCAAAACCCCAAACTCAATCATTCAAAATCAAAAATCCCCAATAGAACTATGTCTCGCCGCACAGTTATTCAAAAACGTCCTGTTCCGCCAGATCCAACCTACAACAGCCGGTTGGTAAGCATGATGGTGAGACGGATCATGCAGCACGGCAAAAAATCCGTTGCCTCCAGCATCGTCTACGACGCCCTCAAAACCATCCAAGAACGCACAGGGGCTGAACCGTTAGACTTGTTTGAAAAAGCAGTCAAAAACGCTACACCCCTGGTCGAAGTCAAAGCCCGCCGGGTAGGTGGCGCCACCTACCAAGTGCCGATGGAAGTGCGTTCCGATCGCGGTACGACCCTCGCCCTCCGCTGGCTGATCAGATTTGCCCGCGCCCGCACCGGCCGCTCGATGGCAGCCAAGCTAGCCAACGAACTGATGGATGCAGCTAACGAAACAGGCAGTGCCATTCGCAAGCGCGAAGAAACACACCGCATGGCCGAAGCTAACAAGGCTTTTGCTCACTACCGGTACTAACTGCTAAATCGGGCATGGAGAAGAGCGCGATCGTGCGGTATAAAAGCACCGGGCGAGAAATTGGCAAGTGCAAGTTTTGATTGTTGAGATTGCTTCCCTTGGCGCAGTTGCCCGATCGCGCAAGCAAACTCAAAACTCCCAAAATCAAAATTCACGCACTAAAAATTCACGCACTCTCTGAATCCTCCATGTCGCATCCTTAATATTTTTGTAAACAAATCTTGCAAAAAATATTAAAATGTAACAAGAAGCTCCAGGCACTGTTGTAATTTGCTGGGAGTGCAAAATAGGGTTTCTGTGTAGTATAATAGTATTATAACAGCAACACAAGATTAAGGAGGTAGCTGTGGCACGTACCGTCCCGCTAGAAAAAACTCGCAACATCGGCATCGCAGCCCACATCGACGCGGGCAAAACAACAACAACTGAAAGAATTCTGTTCTATTCAGGCATGGTTCACAAAATGGGTGAAGTGCACGAGGGAACAGCAGTCACTGACTGGATGGAGCAAGAGCGGGAGCGGGGAATTACAATTACTGCCGCTGCTATCACCACCAGTTGGAAAGATTACAAAATCAACATCATCGACACTCCCGGACACGTAGACTTCACGATCGAAGTCGAACGCTCGATGCGAGTGCTCGACGGAGTGATCGCAGTGTTCTGCTCGGTAGGGGGAGTGCAGCCCCAATCGGAAACAGTTTGGCGACAAGCAGATCGGTACAAAGTACCGCGGATCGTGTTCGTCAACAAAATGGATCGGATGGGCGCAAACTTCTACAAAGTCTACGGCCAAATTCGCGATCGAATGAGAGCGAACGCCGTACCCATCCAAATCCCGATCGGCAGCGAAGAAAACTTCCGGGGAATTGTAGACTTAGTGCAAATGAAAGCCTATATCTACAACAACGACACGGGAACCGACATCGAGGAAGTAGAAATTCCCGATGAAGTAAAAGAGCTAGCGGCAGAATACCGCACCAAGCTGATCGAGTCCGTAGCAGAAACCAACGACGCCCTCACCGAGAAATACCTCGAAGGCGAAGAGTTAACAGAAGCAGAAATTCGTGCAGCTTTGCGCGCTGGCACGATCTCTGGCACGATCGTCCCCATGCTTTGCGGTTCGGCGTTCAAAAACAAAGGCGTTCAGTTGTTGTTGGATTCAGTGATCGACTACCTGCCGTCGCCCTTGGAAGTTCCCCCAATTCAAGGACTCCTGCCCAACGGCGACACAGCAGAACGATTTGCCGACGACAATGCGCCCCTGTCAGCCCTGGCATTCAAAATCATGGCTGACCCCTACGGCCGCCTGACCTTCGTTCGCGTCTACTCGGGTATCCTCAAAAAAGGCACCTACGTCCTCAACTCCACCAAAGACAAAAAAGAGCGGGTGTCTCGCTTAATTGTCCTCAAAGCCGACGATCGGATAGAAGTTGAGGAACTGCGGGCAGGAGACTTGGGAGCAGCCTTGGGTTTGAAAGACACCTTCACCGGCGACACCCTCAGCGAAGAAGGATCGCCAGTGATTCTGGAATCTCTGTTTATTCCAGAGCCAGTCATCTCGGTGGCTGTCGAACCCAAAACCAAACAAGACATGGAGAAGCTCTCCAAAGCCCTCCAGTCGCTCTCGGAAGAAGACCCCACCTTCCGAGTTAACGTGGACCCCGAAACCAACCAGACAGTCATCGCCGGCATGGGCGAACTGCACCTGGAAATCCTGGTAGACAGGATGCTGCGGGAATTCAAAGTAGAAGCCAACGTGGGTCAGCCCCAAGTAGCCTACCGCGAAACCATTCGCAAATCCGTCCGCGCCGAAGGTAAATTTATCCGCCAAAGCGGCGGTAAAGGTCAGTACGGTCACGTCGTGATCGAACTAGAACCCACCGAAGTCGGAAGCGGCTTTGAATTTGTCTCCAAAATTGTCGGCGGCACTGTACCCAAAGAGTACATCGGCCCGGCAGAACAAGGGATGAAAGAAGCCTGCGAATCAGGTATTGTAGCAGGATATCCCGTGATTGACCTCAAAGCTACTATGGTAGACGGGTCTTTCCACGACGTAGACTCCTCAGAAATGGCATTTAAGATCGCCGGTTCAATGGCAATCAAAGAAGCCGTGATGAAGGCGTCGCCCGTGCTGCTAGAGCCTATGATGAAAGTAGAGGTTGAAGTTCCCGAAGATTACATCGGGAACGTCATCGGCGACCTCAACTCGCGTCGGGGTCAGATTGAGGGCCAAGAGACGGATCAGGGAATTGCCAAAGTTTCTGTAAAAGTTCCACTAGCAGAAATGTTTGGCTACGCTACTGACATCCGCTCGAAAACCCAAGGTCGAGGCATCTTCACAATGGAATTCAGCCATTACGAAGAAGTGCCGCGAAATGTGGCTGAAGCCATCATCGCTAAGAACAAAGGTAACTAACGATTTTGAATTTTAGATTTTGGATTTTGGATGAAATCCAAAGTCTAAAATCTAAAATGTTAAAATCTAAAATCGCTAAAAAAAACAAGGAACAAATCGAGAATGGCACGCGCAAAATTTGAACGGACTAAACCCCACGTAAACATCGGTACGATCGGTCACGTTGACCACGGCAAAACAACTTTGACCGCCGCGATTACGATGACTCTCTCTGCACTAGGTCAAGCAAAGGCTAAGAACTACGCCGACATCGACGCCGCGCCTGAAGAAAAAGCACGGGGTATTACGATTAATACTGCTCACGTCGAGTACGAAACCACAGATAGGCACTATGCCCACGTTGATTGCCCCGGACACGCTGACTATGTGAAAAACATGATCACCGGTGCGGCTCAAATGGACGGCGGTATCCTAGTAGTGTCAGCAGCAGACGGCCCCATGCCTCAAACTCGCGAACACATCCTGCTGGCTAAGCAAGTTGGCGTTCCCAGCTTGGTTGTTTTCTTGAACAAGGAAGACATGGTAGATGACGCAGAACTACTGGAACTCGTCGAACTCGAAGTTCGCGAACTCCTGAGCTCTTACGATTTTCCGGGTGATGACATCCCTATCGTGACTGGTTCGGGATTGCAAGCTCTCGAAGCGATGATTGCTAACCCCAAGACCAAAAAGGGCGAGAATCCTTGGGTGGACAAGATTTACAAGCTGATGGAAGAAGTAGATTCTTACATCCCCACCCCAGAACGCGAAGTTGACAAGCCTTTCTTGATGGCAGTTGAAGACGTATTCTCGATTACTGGTCGGGGTACTGTTGCCACTGGTCGGATTGAGCGCGGCACAATCAAAGTCGGCGAAACAGTAGAAGTGATTGGCCTTAAGGACACTCGCAACACTACGGTGACTGGTGTGGAAATGTTCCAGAAGTCGTTGGAACAAGGCATAGCCGGCGACAACGTGGGTCTACTGCTGCGGGGGATTTTAAAGGAGGATATTGAAAGAGGCATGGTAATTGCCAAGCCCAAATCCATCAGTCCTCACACTCAGTTTGAATCTGAAGTTTATATCCTCAAAAAGGAAGAAGGCGGCCGTCACACGCCCTTTTTCTCTGGCTATCGCCCTCAATTCTACGTCCGTACCACTGACGTAACGGGTACGATCGCACAGTTCACCGCTGATGACGGTACTGAAGCAGAAATGGTGATGCCCGGTGACCGGATCAAAATGACTGTTGAACTGATCCACCCGATCGCGATCGAACAAGGAATGCGCTTCGCTATCCGCGAAGGCGGCCGCACCGTCGGCGCCGGCGTTGTTTCCAAAATCCTCAAGTAGGACTCCGATAACAGCTTAAATAGCAGAAAAGCCGCCAAATTAAATTAGGCTTTTCTGCTATTTAGTGATTAGTTATTAGTGATGAGTCCGCAGTTAGCAGTTAGCCCAAAAACAACTGCAAACAGGCAACAGACAACAAACAACAAACTGAACCTAGAAAATTCAAGAAACAAAAATGGCAACAATTCAACAGCAAAAAATTCGCATTCGCCTCAAAGCTTTCGATCGCCGAATTCTAGACGCATCCTGCGAAAAGATTGTAGATACAGCAAATCGGACAGCAGCCACAGCGATCGGCCCGATTCCCCTACCGACAAAACGGCGGATTTACTGCTTGCTGCGATCGCCCCACGTAGACAAAGATTCTCGCGAACACTTTGAAACCCGCACGCACCGCCGCATCATCGACATTCACCAGCCATCGGCCAAAACAATTGACGCTTTGATGAAACTGGATTTGCCAGCCGGCGTAGATATCGAAGTCAAGCTGTAGATTGACTCATCGAAAACTCGAAAAGAAGGAACAAAAATTAAACAAATAGTTCCTTCTTTTTGTTTAATTTTCCCTACTCATTATACCAATTTCCTAAAATAGTGCTACAGTTAGTAGAAGTGCATTTTGCAATTGACTAGCCAAATAGAGGTCAAAACGATGTCAGGAGTTGTCAAAATTGTAATTCGAGAAACCGCAGGAGAACTGAAAACTTTGCTGTGCCGAGAGAAAGATGCTGTGCGCCACGAAAAACTGCTTCTTCTGTATTGGCTCAAAACCAAAACAGTGGATAGTGTATTGTCTGCTGCGGTGCGGTTAGGTAAGCATCGTACCACTATACAAAGATGGTTGTCTAGCTACCGAGCTGGGGGAATAGAAAAACTATTATGCCAGAAACCTCGTCCGGGTCGGCCCAGAATAATGACTCCAGAAACTGTAGAGAAATTATCAGAAGAGTTAAACCAAGTAGAAGGATTCAGTAGCTACAAAGAAGTACATCAATGGTTGACAAGCTGTTGCGACATCCCCGTGGCATATCGGACAGTGCATCAATGGGTAAGATATCGCCTTAAAGGCAAATTAAAAGTTCCACGTCCCGTGAGTGAAAAGCAGAAGCCAGGAGCAGTAGAAGAGTTTAAAAAAAACTGCCAATTTTAATTAAAGCCAGTCTGAGTCCCTGTCAAAGCTTTTTAAAACAATGGAAAAAAGTGCGGTATTGGAGTCAAGACGAAAGTCGGATGGGGTTGCATACAATTCAAAGAAGAAAGCTAACAGGTTACGGCATAAAACCGCAAGGAAAAGTACAATGGGACTTTACTTATTTGTGGTTGTATGGTGCAGTAGAGCCATTAACAGGAGCCAGTTTTTTTTATGAGTTTACTCATTTAGATACAGTGTGCTTTGAGAAATTTTTAGAGCTATTTGCTAGTGAGTACCCGGAGGATTTACATCTAATTCAATTAGATAATGGAGGGTTTCATAACTCTTTAAATCTCAGTATACCAGAGAACATTATCTTACTATTTCAACCCGCCTACAGTCCGGAAGTAAACCCGATAGAAAGACTGTGGGGATATGTAAAAGAACAATTGAAATGGTTGAGATTTGACCAAATAGAAGAGTTGAGAGCAGCGCTGCAAAAAGAGTTAAAAAAATTGACTAAAGAAGTCATTGCTTCTTTGACGGGATGGGAATTTATTTTGGCAGCTATATCTGTAGCAGGACTTTAGGAAATTGGTATAAGTTATTAGATATTAGTTATTAGTTAATAATCAGCAATAATTTCTGCTCCAGCACGAACTTAAATAATTATTCTTAATTAAGGATCGATCGCTACAAAAACCATCCTTTAGCAGTCGCTATCATCGCCTTCAGGATCACTTAGTTCAGCAAAAAGGTATATTTAGGATTTTGACAAAATAACGCCTTTGTAAAGCTGCCAGCACGGGAGATAGCGATCCGTCGATCCCCAGGCCACCGGAAAAGCCTGATCGCTCCTGCCCCGGAATTGCCTCAAATCAGTTAAAGTAAGAAAAAGAAGCGCAAGTACCGTCACTTTTGAGCGACAATGGCATCCTCTTCCTCTGTAGCAGTTCGCGAACTCCCCTTATTTCCGTTGCCGGAAGTGGTTCTATTTCCAGGTAGACCGCTGCCGCTGCAAATCTTCGAGTTTCGCTATCGAATCATGATGAATACGATTCTGGAGGGCGATCGCCGTTTTGGTGTACTCATGTGGGACCCCAACCAAAACAAAGTCTCTGCCGTCGGTTGTTGCGCCGAAGTGATTCACTGTCAGCGACTCCCCGACGATCGCATGAAAATTATGACTCTCGGCCAGCAGCGGTTCCGAGTGCTCGACGCCGTTCGGGAAAAACCCTATTTAGTCGGTCTAGTAGAATGGATTGAAGACGAACCGCCGCAAAAAGACCTCAGACCTTTGGGAAAAGATGTCGAACAACTGCTGAGAGATGTAGTTCGCCTCTCCAGCAAATTGATGGATCAGCCGATCGACTTGCCGGAAGACATTCCCAGTTTGCCCACCGAATTGTCCTATTGGGTAGCCAGCTACCTTTACGGCGCAGCGACAGAACAGCAAACTCTTTTAGAATTGCAAGATACTGCTGCGAGATTGGAACGCGAAACCGAGATTTTGACTTCTACTCGCAATCACTTGGCAGCGAGGACTGTACTTAAAGATACGCTCAAGTAGCCAATTGGAATAGGAAAAAAGTACGACCGGTTTTGCCTGCATTGAAGCAAGAATTACACACAAATCACACGATTTTCGATTTTCGATTTTCGATTTTCGATTGGGAATGATTGATGAACTAAGGGTTCGGATCGCGGGCTGACAGTTCCATGATTTTTTGGAACTGCTAGCTGTTTAATCCTTAACTTCACAGAGGTTCGGACAGGTTCTTTATAGCAGAAAATGCTTGTGTTAGAAAATCTCGACCAACCGAAACCATACGATGCAGTTAAAGGCGGTCAACTGCCGCCTCCTGTGGGCGGTGTCGTACTCGGCGGACTAGCAGGAGTTAAACATCGGCTGTCTAGTTCTGTCAGCGAACATCGAATCGCCGCCCTGACAGAGACATTGAATTACGGCGATGCAGGCTTAAAAATAGTCATCCAGATTTGTCAAAGCGAAACAGGGCCAGTGCAGCGGGCAGCCTGCGATTTGCTGCGAAAAAGACTGAGTTCGATCGCCCGCGAAAAATTACAGGCTTTTGTAGCTTCAAGTTCAGATTCAGAAGCTGAGTTAGACAGCACGGAAAAAATATTAAAGCACTCATCCGGTGCAGTCTCAGAAAAAAATTACGATCGGGAGTTGTCCGAAGCACAGTTAATATTTGAGACAATTACGCAGCAGATACAACCAAATTTGTTGCTGTTAGAAGCATTGGTAGCCTCTGTAGAGCGCGAAGAATTTACCAGCGAACTGATGAATCTTTGGGAACTGTTAATCTTAGAAATTCAGGAACCTCTCAAAGAACTGCGTCAGGCTGTTGGCAGCGCGATTTCCGCCCAACTGCGCATTCAGTGGCAGTACAATCAAGCTGAATCTCAAGCCAATCAGTGGCAGCAGCGAGCTTTGCTAGCTCTTCAGAAAGAGGATGAAAATTCAGTCCGCCTCGCCTTGGTTCGCAAGCAGATTCAATTCGATAAGGCGACAGAACTAAAAATTGACTTAGACGACCAAACTGTGCGAGTAGAAACTCTCAATCGCAACTTGCTGGCTTTGGAAAGTAAGATTGCTGAAGCTAATTCCAAGAAAGAGATCCTCAAGATGCAGCTTCATTTTGCTAGGGTACAAAAGCAAATAGATTTCACTTTCAGCCAAGTCAATAGTATATTTTTTAGTCCTTAGTTGTGGGATTCTCCGGTTATATATTGCGCGATCTCAAACTTGTCTGACGCAAAAATGTATTGCCCCACTTAAATTTGCCTCATCTAGCTTAGCTCCTTCCAGATTAGCTCCGCATAAAAATGCCCCGCTCAAATTAGCACCGCTCAAATCAGCTCCTCTCAAGTCTGCGCCCTCAAGGTTACTTTCACATAAAAATGCACCTCTCAAGTTGGCTTTTCTCAGACTCGCGCCCCGCAGTTTTGCCTCACTTAGATTGGCTTTTTCTAGGTTTGTATTGTCCAAGCAAGCATCTATGAGGTTCGCTTCCATCAAGTTTGCGGCGCACAAGGAGGCTCCGCTCAAATTAACACCTATCATTTTGGTGTCGCTCAAGTTGGCGTTTTCCAAGTTTGCTTCCATTAGGTCAGCTCCTGTTAATCTTGCGAAAGTTAGATCTGCTCCGCTCAGGTTAGCTCCATTTAGGTTGGTCATCACCAGACAGGCATTCTTGAGCTTGGCACCTATTAATTTTGCCCCCCTTAAGTTGGCCAGGGAAAAATTGATTTCTTTGAGTTCGGAGCAGGCTAGATTAATATCAATTAGGAAAGCTTCTCGCAAAAAAGCCTCTTTCAAGTTGGTTTCATGAAAATTTCTTTCTCCGGCTGCGTATCGCTTGAGAAGTTCATCAGCATTCATCTCACCAGCCTCCTAAGTTTTACTTAAAATAAAATTATACTACTGATAGTACATTGTAGCAACCAAATATTTTTAAAGTTTCTGTGTGATTTTTTAATTCTTCGAGTGCCGATCGCACAAATGCTTGGGAGGCGTTAGCCTCAAAGTCCATAAAGAAAATATATTCTCCGAGCGATCGCTTAGTCGGTCTAGATTCAATCCGACTTAAATTAATACCGCGACTGGCAAATACTTGCAAAGGTTTTACCAGTGCTCCCGGCATATTGGCAGGTACGCTAAAAGCTAGTGAGGTATGGGTGCAATTAGACGGTGAAGCATCGAGGATCAACTTAGCAGCAGATTTTGTAATGGATTTAATCGATGAGGAATCGGCTGCTTCTACGTTTGCGATTTCTCCAACACTCGTGCTGAGTACCCAAAATCGAGTGTAATTATCGGGATAATCATTAATGGGGTGAGCTAACACTGGCAAATTGTAAAGTTCAGCAGCTCTTGGGGAAGAGATCGCCGCTACATTTCTATCTTCCAGATATTGCAATGCTTCCGTGGTTGAATTGGTCGGAATCAATTGAGCTGAGGGAATAAACTGCCCCAACCATAACTGACACTGAGCTAGGGCTTGCGGATGAGAGTAAACTTTTTGAATCTCGTTAATTTTTGTAGCATTAGACACTAGCGCGTGGGAAATTGGCAAAACTAAGGCGTGTTGAATGCGGAGTCGATCTAGTCGCCACAGTGTATCTAAAGTGACAGTCACGCTGCCTTCGATCGAATTTTCGACTGGCACAACTGAATAGTCAACCTGCCCTACGGCCGATGCCTCTAGCGCCTGGGAAATGGTGGAATAAGGACACAGGGTGCATTCAAAGTTGGTTTCTTGGCTCAACCAATTGACATAAGCTAGAGCCGCTGTTTCTGCATTTGTACCAACAGGGCCGAGATGTGAGATCGAAATTTTCATTTAGAGACAATTTTAGGTTACAAAAGTTTGCTTTACTCTCATCAGCTAGCAAGTATGATGAACAACTAGCGATGTCCCGAAAGCTTTTATCAGTGATTTCTCGGTTGACATGGCTGGGGGTGCGACTTAGTGCGCGACTTATGTCACCTTAAAAAAGGTGATAGTTTATTAAGATATGCTTAGGAATCCTATATTTTGATATCTTCTCATGTATATCCGCTTTAATTCTTCCCAATCCGTTGAGATCGCCGTACCAGACGAACGGGTTCCCATTCAACATTATCTGCGCCAGCCGAGGCGACTGGTCAACGCCCTCGTCGATCGAAGCCGCACACAGCAGCTAAGCGATGACTGTTTCCGCCTGAAAATGCGACCGTTACAATTTATGATGCTGAGCATTCAACCCACCGTAGACATGAGGGTGTGGGCTGAGTCAGACGGCAAAATCAATTTGGAGTCCGTCGCCTGCGAAATTCGTGGGGTGGGTTACATAAACGATCGCTTTGCTCTCAATCTCAAAGGACAGCTTTGTGTACACCAAAGCAGCGGGGTAGCATACTTGAAGGGAAAAGCGGATTTGGAAGTCCAAGTAGAGTTACCGCCGCCGTTTTGGCTGACGCCCAAACCAATTTTAGAAGCAACGGGCAACGCTTTGCTCAAGAGTGTACTGCTGAGCGTCAAACAGCGGTTGATGCACCAGTTGCTCTTAGATTACCGCCGATGGGCAAGCAACCAAACTGAGGTAATCTCCAGCGAGATTCCCCAAATCTTATCTTTAGAAGGGTGAGATCCTAGAACACAAGCTGTTAATTAATTTACAGGCATATTTAGGTCAAAATTAGGCTACTTACCGAAAAATTAGTTATATCGGCGAATTGCGTACCTTGAGCTTTGTTTGAGTTCGCCCGCAGGGATAGATAGCTGCCGGTCAGTCAAGATCGTTTTGAGTCAGCCCTCCATGTTCATCCTCTTCTATGATTCCTACACCCCGAGGCCAAGCAGTTGACTTGTCATTTAAAACTTCGTCCTTTTGGCGGAGTTCGCGCTGCGGTGACTTGGTTGTTTTGCCCGGTTGATTGGTTGCGCCCACCCGAATCCTGATTTTTGGCCCGGAATTGCCCAAGCGAATTGTCATCCCGTCCACAGCAGACACCTGAGCGATCGGTCTATCATCTACATAGGTGCCGTTAGCACCAAAATTAATAATTTCCCAGCCATTGGCGTGATTCCACAGCTCTACGTGGTGGCGGGAAACTACAGCGCTGTAAATAATTACATCATTGTCGTTCGATCGACCGATCCGAACCACCGATTCGGATTCAAAACACCAACTTTGAACTGGGACAGACTGGATAGGATGTAACAGAGTTAAGGTAATCACGGATGTTTTGACACTCCCCCGCCAGACAGAAACGGGGATGCTTCCAGATAGATTTTTGGGGAGAAAACTGCAAAAAATTTGATTTTCAAAGGGATGGTGAGTACGTTACTCTTGCTTCGTTCTGCCGTAAAAGTTGAACTTTTGGCTGCTTGAGGCATTTGAACAAATTTTTGATCGTTAGCTTTTGGCGCAGGCGCAAATTTTTGCTTTCCTCGGTAACAACCAAACATCGTGTTATTAATCTGCTGAACTTCCCAGTGATTGACGAATGTTGAGACCGCTTGATTAATTTTGTCTGGGATGGAGCGATTGCGCCGATGGGTGAGCTGCTCAATTCGAGCGGCACAAACATTTTCCCGCGGACTAGCCCCATAATTTAACTCAGACCCGCGCTGGTTGCACCGCTGATTCGAGTTCTCTATCTGTTGAGAGTCAACGAGCGACGAATCGCTGTTCGTGGATACAGAAGTTAACCAATTATTAATGCTGGGGTCTCTAGATAAAATACTTGTTGGTTGTATCAAACAGCATAGGTCTTTTTGAATTGCTAACATTTTCCTTATTGATGCGATACCTTTAAAATAGAATGCTTTGAGCAGCACAGAAATTCTGAGCGAGAACGCCTCAATCTCCTAGACCGAAAATACAGATCGACCTTCCTCGGGCGCGCCACCCCCAAAATCCGATCGGCAATTAGTCGCAGGGCGATCGGGAAGGCCAAACTTCAACTCAAATCAGACTCTGGCGGGTCCGGATCTGGCCGGGCAGATTCATCCCTTTGCCGCTTCAACTCTGCAACTTTTTCTTGAGCTACATCCCTGACTTCTAGAGCTTTATCTTGGAATTTTTCCGCCAGACTTTGAGCGCCCCGCTTCACGCCTGCCACATTTTTGAGAGTTCTGTCGAAATCTTCGTGTAAAAACTCTGCTACCAGACCGACTTTTTTGTGCAATCCCTCCGCGTACTGCACTGGCTCCGATACAGCAGCTTCAGAGACGATCGCCCGCTTGCTGCCGATCGTCGAAATAGCAGCCACCGGTAGCAAGTAAATCCCGTCTAAAACGCCGCGCCAGCCGCTCGATTTAAACAGGTAGTGGATCACTGTACCCGTCCGGGAATCAAATAGGTAGTCAACCACCGTACCTGCCTTATTCCCAGCGTCCGTGAGCACCTCAAGCCCGATCGGACACACAGCTTGTTCCGGCTGATGCAATTCCGGCAGTTCCGGGTTAATGGTGACAAAAACATTTTCGCCTACCGTATCAACTTGCGCCCAAGCGAACCAAGTTTTTTTGCTGCCCAAAAGTCCCGACTTGCAAGTAAAGCCGATCGCCCGCTGGGAGTGAGGATCGAGCCAAAGTCTATCTACCCTGCCGACCTCTTCCGCTGTTCTGCGGTCGATCGTGCGGCGGTTGAGCAGTTCGCTGCGCCTAACAATCTGTTGTGATGTACTCATAAATAAACTCCTGAGTGCCGCCTTTGAAAAATTTCGATCGTCCAAAGAGGCCGATTTAATATTCTTCTTCCGAATAATGGCGAGTATTGTCTGCCTCCGTTAAATCCTCC
Organism: Microcoleus sp. Pol7_A1; assembly: GCF_036701085.1. NCBI lineage: Bacteria > Bacillati > Cyanobacteriota > Cyanophyceae > Oscillatoriales > Microcoleaceae > Microcoleus > Microcoleus sp. Pol7_A1. The sequence goes on along the minus strand of NZ_JAUBQD010000005.1, from coordinate 9,139 downwards.
TCTTCCCTAGAAATGCCAACTTCTTTTTGGTCGGGAACAGGAATCGTGCTAATTTGCGCGCCGCCCGAGGGAGCGTGAATTTCCTTAGCCTCCCTTGGCTTGACGCTAATTTGTCCTAGCTGGACTGAGGACTGATTGGGGCCGACGTTGATTTGAATTTTCGGACCCGAGCGAGCCAAGTGAACGATCAGACCGTCCACAACCGGAACCTTAGCGATCGGCTTACCATCGAGGTAAGTGCCGTTGGTACCTAAATTGATCAGTTCCCAAGTTATGCCGCTGCGCCGCAATTCGATGTGGCGGCGAGAAACGACAGCGCTAAAAAGAACGACCTGGTTTTCGGTCGATCGCCCGATCCGGACGACCTGCTCGTCTTCAAAGATCCAACTGCGGACGGGTATAGACTGGAGTGGATGTAGCAAGGTCAGCTTAATCACATTGGCAGCATTGAGTTTTGGTAGAGCGCCTCAAGATGCGATTTTAGATTTTAGACTTTCGATCGCCCAATCCAAACTCGATCTAAGAGATTTGAAATAAAAACGTAACCAGGTCTCCTTTGCCAAGAGAGATGCGGTCTCCCGGTCGCAACCGGTGCCGGTTTCCCTTGGGCAGCGGAGTATTGTTGACGTAAGTACCGTTGGAACTGCCTACATCTTCAAGGTAGCAAGCATCTCCCTCCACCCGGAGATTTGCGTGTACGCGAGAAACTATCTCAGAATTAGCAAATCCGGAAACATCAATATCCGGCGGCACTAAGTCATTTGGCTTGCCTATGTGAACCACAGACAGACTGTGAGGCAATTCCATCGGCGTATTTGTCTGAACGTGTAGCAGGCGCGCCGACTGCTGTTGCAGTTGAGTTTTAGCTACACCTGGCTGTGGTGCCGGAACCGGGGGAGAGGTATTTACTGGTGTTGCCACTGATTCAGTTGTAACAGGAACCGAGGGCGAAGGCGGGGGCTCTGGAATCGTAGGAATGCTGGCGGGAGTTTTTTCCAAGTTGGGCCCATTATTTAGGGTAACTAGAGGTTCCATTGCCATCAGGGGTTCGCTTGGCGGTAAATCCGGCATCGGTGACGATACCACTGTGGGGCCCACAGGCGAGGGGGACGCTACTGTCACCCCAACTTCTGGAACTATGGAACCCGGACGCAAGTTAAAGCCGCATTGACCGCAAAACGCTGCATCTGTCTGAACAGCAGCACCGCAGTTCGAGCAACTTGCGGTAACAGGTAAAGGCGTGTAGCAAGCCTCGCACTGGCTGGCCCCGTCGGGGTTCTGGTGATTGCAATTGGGACAGACAATCATCGATTTCTCCTTGCTATCGGCCAGATTTTCAAATCAGCCTCATAAAAATAGTCGTGTATATGGTCAAATTTTAACTTTAACCGCCACAATTCTTATATTGCTTCGCTAATACTAGCAACTGAGCTGACGCCGTGAGGTTGGCGGTGATGGGGAAGATTGAGTTAGTGATACTGCTGACTGTGTTGGCAGTGGGCGGATATATCTGCTATTTTACTGCTTCGCCAGCAGCCGCATCGAGCAGCCACCAAAGTTCGCCCTCTGGTTGAACGAGTCTGGCTGGATAGGTCATTTCATCGGCTGCGGGGGCAAAAATTTGAGCTAGGGCAGGTTGTTTGCTGGCTCCTGCGACCATGAAGAGGACGCACCGGGCGCGGTTGATTAAGGGGACTGTAAAGGTGATGCGGGGTTGACCGTCTTTGTTGCCGACAGTTACTAGGGCGTCGCGGACTTGCAAGGCTGCTGTGCCGGGAAATAGAGAGGCTGTGTGGCCGTCGTCCCCTATGCCCAATAGAATGATGTCGAAAGCAGGAAACTCGCCGTCGGATACTTTGAAGAACTGCTGCAATTCGGTTTGGTGCGCCGAGGAGTCGGCTGCAGGGTCCCCGGCGCCTGTGGGCATGGGGTGGATGTTGCTGGCGGGGATATTTACTCGATCGAGCCAGGCTAGGCGCGCCATTTTTTGATTGCTGTCTGGGTGTTCTGGGGGAACGTAGCGTTCGTCGCCCCAAAAAACGTGAATTTTGTCCCAAGGGAGCTCTTGAGCTGCGATCGCTCTGTAAAGCGGTTCGGGTGTGCTTCCGCCCGCTGCGGCGATCGTACAAACTCCGCGTTCTGCTATGGCTGCGTGGATTTTTGACAGGACAATCTCAAGCGATCGATCTATTAATTCTTCCCGATTTGCTAATACTTCTACTATTTTTTTCATTAATTTCCTCTCAACTTTCCTTGGGTGTTGTTCTGAGCAATTGTCAATTTTGCCTTAACATTTTGCTTTGAGGTCGATCGGCTGACACGTCTTGCAGGCTCAACACTACGTCCCCTCAAATTTTATCATCTTATGCCCCTTGATTGAGGAAAGCAAGACATATTTCTACCAGTGCGTTATGGATTTTCATCTGTTGCATTGATTTCGCAACTTTCAATCAAAAGTCCGATCGCACTGCAAGCATCTCTGCAGAGAGTAAAAATCGTTTTTTGGAAGCGATCCCGCACAGCAAAGTACATACATATAACGAGACGATGGCACACAGACAGTAAAAGCACAACCGAGATGGTCCCGATCGCACTTACCCAGGGACAGCAAAAATAATCAAGATTGATGTGGTAGAGTAGGAAAAATAGTTTTAAATCCGCACGCTCGGATGGAAGCAAAACTATGTCAAGTTTTAAGCGATTTCCTACATCTGTCCGCTATCTGATAGCTCGGTTGCGCCACTGGTCGCAACCGGCGGTTTGGGCACCGTTAGCGGTGCTGTGTGCGGGGGGGGTATTTATCTGGGAGGTCTCTGTACATCCAGAAAGGTTGAGCATAGATGGCGAAGAAGAAGCAGCCTCAAACAATGCAGCTTCGCTGCCGGGGCTGTCTGCGGAAGATAGCGCCATTGCGGCTGAAATCGACAGCTTACCAGTGCTAGTCAATCAGTTAAATCGCTCTAATTCAGAGTTCGGTTTGTTAAATTCATCAGTAGTCAAAAGCCAAGGTTTATTTGAGCAAATTCGCGATCGGGGCTTAGTAATTCCTCAGCCATCTTCAGCCTCCAAGCAGGTGGCAAGAAACAGATTATTGCCCTTGCCAAATTTAGCAGCAAATCCTGCTGTCGGGGCCGCAAACAATAACCCGCAAAATTCTAGCTTGGCAAGTTCAAACGCGACATCAGCTTTGAGTTTATCTGGCAGTGGGGAACCCATTGCCGCAATAAAAACGATCGAGCCTGAGTCTAGGGATACAGCGACAGCAACTTTATTGCAGGCGTCGAGTGGTGCTAATTCAGGCAAACAAAACGAAAATTCTCTTCCTTTGAGTCCGCTGCAAGCAGCTATGAAAAAATACGTCGTTGCTAACACTGCAGCAACGGCGGCTGCGGCTCAGAAAACAGCAGACTCGGCTAAATTGCTCGATCGACCGGCTTCGGCTGCGGCAAATGCGGCAAATTTGCTCCCAACGACCGCTACAGCTCAAGCTGGAGCAAATCCTGTGAATGTTCCCGCAGCACTTCCCCCACTTGTGGCTCCGACAAATACTGCGATCGAGGAATCTCAAGAATTCTTAAAGCCGACAGCTACAGTCCCTGAATCATTTCCTGGGTTAAATTCCAGAGTACCGAACCTCCCCGAAATTAATGCAGGGGCTCCAACAGTGGCTTTGCCGAAAAATCCCTACCAAACTAATTTATCTGGTTCCGGCTTCGCACCTGAAGTTCAACCTGCTGCACTTCCAGTAGCCATACCTTCGCCAACACCTTTACTTCCCAATGTCGGTCAATCCCCCTTTCCGAGTACGATCGGGGGAAGCAAGATAATTAGCCCTCAATTCTCTCCCAATTCAGCGAATTCTCAATTTCAAACAGCTCCACAAAGTCAGCTTAACTTGCCGGAGCAGCCTAACTTTGGAGTTGTTCCCCAAAATACAAATCAGGGCGTGCAGCCCATTCAACCTCAAACTTTTGCTACACCCCGCTCTCTGGCTCCCGGACGCTACATTGGCGGCGGCGAAATCAATACTTTTTCTAATCCTTAAATGAAGGAAGTTCGGCAACGAAAACGATAAGCCCAAGGGCATCTAAATTTTACAGTCAAGTTTGATGACATTCTGGTGGGGTGTCCCGCCCACCAGAAAAATACAACGCAAGATGCTCGACAGCTTATATCAATTCCCAATACTTAGGCTAGGCGGTTCCTGAGCGAAGTCGAAGGGCAGTACAAGTTCCCAATTACCCATTCCTAATGTTATTGGTAAAACTTACCTAGAGGCTGCCCGCACCAACAACAATCCCCCGATTCCCAAGCCAAACATTATCGGCAGCCAAGCCGACAGAATTGGAGTCAAAACAGCTTTCACACCCATAGAACTGGTGATGAAAGAAAATACGTAGTAAGCAAAAATCACAACTACGCTAATACCAAAACTCGTTCCTCTGCCGGAGCGGCGCGGTTGAGTTCCCAAAGCTGCTCCCACTAAACCAAATACCATGCACACGAAAGGAAAAGCATATTTTTCTTGAATTCGCACCTTTAATTTGCGAATTTGCGGTTCGTCACCACTGTTCTTAATGATATCCAAACGCTCTACAGCTTGGGCAATGTTCATTTCCTTGAAATCCCGCACTCTCGCAGCTAAATCTAAGGGCGTGCGGGGGAGTTGCAACTGCTGGTGTTGAAACCTAACTATATTGCGGTAAGAGCCATCAGGAGCTACTATATAAGCGGTTCCGTTGAAAAAATCCCAGGTATTTTCTGAGGGATTCCAAGTAGCGGATTCTGAAGAAACGATTTGATTGAGGCCTGGAGTGGAGCGATCGATAATTGTTAAACCTTTCATTCGCTGACCGTCAAATTGTTCTGCATAAAAAAAGCGGGCCAGGGTTTCGTCGCCACCTTTTTCTGGTTTGCGAAATTCTGTGTAGATAATATTTCTATCTTGAAATGTCGGTTTTTCTCGCTTCAGGGCTCTGTCTAAAGTCAGAGTAGCTCTGTAGCTGGCGGCGGGTACGACTAACTCTTGCAAACCAAAGGTGAAGCCGGCAACAATTAAACTCATAATCACTGCGGGCAGTATTAATCGGTAAACGCTAACTCCGCAACTGCGGAGGGCGATGAGTTCGCTGTCGCTGGACATTCGGCTGTAGGCCATTAAGGTTGCTAGCAGCATTGACATCGGGAAAGCCAATACTACGAAGTAGGGAATTTGCAGCAGAAAAATTTCTAGGGCTGCGCCGTAGGGGAGGCCGGATTCTGTTACTCTGCGGACTAATTCAAATAAGGCTCCAACTGTGACGGCGACGGATGTAAAGAGTCCGACGCCAAAGAGAAATGGCCCGATTAGTTCTTTGGTAATGTACCAGTCCATTACTGAAATTCTCGGCAGCCAGTTGATGGGATTCAAAGAATTGGATATTGCTATTTTCATAGTGGCGCGTTGTCGCAGATTGCTCCTCAATCTAACATCTAAAATCTCAAATTCGACCGTTTGCCGAATGCATTCAAAAGACTATCGCACGAAGCTGTCGCCCAAGTAATACTGCCGCACTAAAGGGTTGCTGTAGAGTTCTTCTTCAGCCCCGGAGGCTAAAATTTGGCCGTCTCGCATGATGTAGGCTCGATCGGTAATTTCGAGGGTTTCTCGGACGTTGTGATCGGTGATGAGGATGCCGATTTTGCGATCGCGCAGTTTGGCAATAATGGTTTGAATTTCGTCTACGGCGATCGGATCGACGCCTGCAAACGGTTCGTCTAAAAATAGGAACATGGGCCCGTCTCGCCCTGCGGCTAATGCTCTGGCTAGTTCAGTCCGTCGCCTTTCTCCCCCCGATATTTGAATTCCCAAACTAGATGCTATTTTTTCCAAGCGAAATTCTTGCAATAGGAAATCGACTCGATCGCGCCATTCCCAGCGCGGCACTTGAGTTTGTTCTAGGACTAACAGAATGTTGTCGCGCACGCTCATGTTCCGGAAAATGCTTGCTTCTTGAGCGAGATAGCCAATTCCCAAATGCGCTCGCTGGTGCATCGCCAATTTAGTGATGTCTAAATCGTTTAGCCAAACAGTGCCTTGATTTGGTTTTTCTAATCCGGTTGCTATGTAAAATGTTGTGGTTTTGCCGGCACCGTTGGGGCCGAGCAGTCCTACGATTTCTCCTTGGCTTACCGAAAGATTGACGCGACTGACTACATTGCGTTTTCCGTAAGATTTGTGAATATTTTCGAGTACAATTTTCATTTTCGCCGAGGCAACCTCTACAAGCTAAATTTCAGACTGCGGGTTTGTGCGATCGAGTCTCTAATTTAAATTTTACCTTTTCAATTTTGTTAGTTTTATAAAGACGAAATTTCGCATCTATCCCAAGTAGTATGTTTTGGCTGAGGCGAAATTTCGCTGCTGCGAGCCACTGTTACCGGGGGGCTGTAGTTGGACGTGGGGAGCCCACTGCATTTTGGGCTGCCGCATCTTGTTCCGGGGCAACCAGATAGACAGATTCTACCTGTCCTGGGTTGTCTGGCAGGGCAATAAACCGCCCTTCGTCGATGAGGTATGTTATGGTTTCGCCGCGCAGACTGTTGCCCTGCTGCAATACGTAAACATCTCCGCTGAGAATGATCCGGCGCTCGCGGCTGAAATATTGAGCTTGAGCAGCAGTTGCTTGTATTTGGCGGGCTGGATAGTTGATTTGGACGTTGCCGCGGGCTGTCACGATGCCGGTTTTGGAGTCGGCTTCTTGAATGTCCGATCGCACGCTGAGAGTGCGGGGCGGCCCGGCTTGCGGGTAGGTGGGAGAGGCGATCGCGCCTGCCAGAGTGAGGGGCAAAAGCAGCGATAATCCTTTGAATATTCGGGAATTGAGTAGTTTAGCGGAGGGCATCATAAGCTTGGAGCCTCAAAATTTGTGAAATTGCTGAAGGGCACGATCTCCAGTTAGGTATTTTATCTTAACGGCCAGAAAGATTTTCGCGCTTGTCGATCGATTGACCCGAGAGTCTCAACCAATTATCCTAGCAAGACAACAGCGAATTTAATTGGCTATTTTGCTGAGTGGCTGCAACTGTCTTAACCGAGAAGGGGCAAGATGCTCGTTCCACAGCAAATCAATCTGCTTGTACAGCGGGCAAGAAAGCCAGCCCTCCTCTGTGTAAAGGCCAAGTCTGCTGCACACCCTAATACCAACATTTATTTAACCTTTATTTAACTTTTTGGTACTTTGATAATTCGCGGCAATTGTAAGCCTGCCACTTCTCTACCTGCGAACAACGGTACAAATTTAGCTACTTCTTCCGGGCCAGCTTGTTGCAAAGCGCTCAAAAGTTTAGCACTTTGTCCGAGCAACTCTTCAACGGCAATTTCGGCATAAATCGGCTGATAATAACTGAGCCGATTTATTCCTTCTCCCAGCAAGATTACCGCACCGCGCCAGTTTTGATTTCCTAAGTGATAAAGCGCGACCGCAATTTGCAATGTTCCCTGATAAAACCTTTTTTCCGGCTCGCCGGCTTCCATCCACAAAGCCTCTAAAGTATCGTGACAAGCGTAAAATTCTTGGCTGTTAAACTGTTCGATACCTTGCCAAAATTCGACTGGGATTTCATCTGTCATTCGATTCGATATTCGGGATTTTCGATGGCGGCTGTGTGTTTTAGTAGGCGGCGATCGATTTCTTTTAAATAGCTTAGTCTTAAAAATAGGAAAAACAACGACCTGTTTTCAAAACTCCTGCCATTTCACGACCGCCTACTTAACCGATTACATAGTGTCTCTGACAGCTTGAATCTGATCCATTCCAATTTCCTGATTAGTTCCAGCGAAATCGTTATCTGGCGTCAGAAATAACATACAGTGACACTCTTTGCGCTCGCGCATGGGAATGCAGGGACAGTTCCAGTAGGCGGCTTTTACTTCAGCTTCTTTATCTTCGTAATGGCGACAAGGGCATAAGGGAGCACCTAGTTCATCCTTGTGTTTTGCTAGTCCTTCTATCACGACAGCAGTGACGGAAGGTTCGGAACAAAAGTATGTTCCCGTTCGCTTGGCGTAGGTTTCGGAGAAATTCTTCATCGCCTCCAAAGTTTTTTCGTTGGAGAGTTTAGATTTTTCTGTTGTGTTCATAGTTTAGGATCGGAGTTGGGGATGCTACGAGCTTTTGACAATTGTAGCGCAGAATGTGATTTTAAACACTTGTACATTTCTGTTTACTTACAAGGAAGAAAACCTTGACAAACATTGAGTTTTAGGTTGTTGGTTTTTTAGTGATTTTTGTCTATCCCGGAGGGTGCGGGAAACTTGTGGCAGACCGGGTTTTTGGAGCTGCCAAAAGATTTTGGCGATCGATCGCCCTCCACAATCATCCCCCAAAGGGGATAAAAATCGGATAAGATAGCACAGCCCTGTCCCTGTTAGTGGCATCAGATGGCAACTTCCCCGAACCGCACCCGCACCCGCGATCGAAAATCTCCTCCGTCTGGGCTGATTTGGCCGGCTGACACCGAGTTAGTCGGATTAGTGTTTGAATTGACTCCCGGCGCTCCTAGCTATCTGTACGCGCAGTATGCTATAGGTTTGCACGCTTGGTTTTTAGGTCAAGTACAGCAAACCGATCCGGATTTATCGCAACTTTTGCACGATGAACAGTCCGAAAAAGCCTTTACTATTTCGGGATTGGAAGGTGATTTGCTCCCCGGTGGCAGAGAATTTCAGCTTTTGGGCGATCGAATTTATCGCTGGTACGTAACCAGGGTAAACGCATCTAAATTAAGTTGACAAAAAATCATATTTGTGCCTGAGCTAGTATCTGAGAAAACCATTCTTAAAACTCTTAAATCTGATGCAATTAACCCAGTTAAAATCGAGCTTTAAGAACTTCTGAATTCTCAAAACTGAATCAATTTAGATCGGGAATCAGTTTTAGTTTTCGAGCGTTAGCTGGCAGAGTCTAAAATTTTAACTAAATAATTATTATCCATTCCCGCCAGATACCGCTTCATTTTTAAACTTCCTTTAAATCCTTTTTCCTGTTTCAGTAAATTGACAGCTAAACGCCGTAGAAGAGCAAAATTTTCCGGAGAATGATCTTTACGAATGCGACTCTTGTCTTCATAAAAAGTAACATCCAATGTCCAATGTAAG